>DATDTO010000164.1:0-3689 GCA_035290825.1 archaeon | reverse complement strand
GGCATTGAACCTTGCTTTCATCTTTGCCAGAATCTCGGGAAAATTCTTTACTGTAATCTCGCCACGGTGCTCATTCAAAATCTCTACAAACCTGCTCATGTGCGTGCCTTTAAAATGATGGGGGAGGGCAACATACATATTTACAGAGCCGATGGTATGCTGAAACTTATTCTTCTTATCAAGCACCACGATGGGATAGCGAATATCCTTTACCCCTACCTTATCTATAGCTATTTGCCTAAAGTCCAGTTGGCTCTGAATGTCTTTTATTTTCTTCAAATTTCTCAAGCCCTCTTGTAGGTTGCCGATTTATCGGCGTTTTTATAAATAATCCCAATAAATTGGGCAACTACAAATATATGTTATTCATAATATGTTGCCGCTGCATTATCCGATTCCCACACCTTTACCTTTGCCACTTTTAATCCCCCCTTGCCCCCCCTTTGCAAAGGGGGGATGGGGGGATTTGACAGCGCCTTCTCAAATTCCTGATAGATATACCGCGCAATATTCTCTGATGATGGATTCTCTTTATTAAACGGCGGGATGTCATTTAGATACTTGTGGTCTAATTTTTCCAGAATATTATTCAGTATCTTTTTGAGAGCCTTAAAATCCACAGCCAGCCCGATTTTATTCAGCCTTTTGCTTTCAACCATAACCTCCACCTTCCAGTTATGGCCGTGCAGATTCTCGCATTCCCCCTCATAACCCCTTAAATTGTGGGCAGATGCAAAATCAGATATTATGGTTAGTTCGTACATAAAATACTCCTGTTATAAGAAATAGGTCTGACGGAATTTGGAGTATATTAACACTGCAACTGTAGATTATCAAATGTTTTGGAGATATGGTGTTTAGGGGCGGGGGTATGGGTTGGGGCGTCTGGAGGGAAGTGGTAAATAGATTTTTTGTTAAGGGTTCCATCAACGTCTAAGCTCACTTGTGCTTCTGATGCGCGGCTTGCAGCCCTTTGCAAGCCACACGCCAGTAAAGCGTAAACGTGGAGCAGCTTGTTAAGCTATGCTATATCATTTGTTTTTATAGACCCGCCGCTACCATAGTGTATCTTTAGGTTGTCTATTCTGATAAGCCAAGTATGTGAGATACAAATATCTTTCTTGCGTAAAATGCTCTGCTGGTAGTTCCATGTCCTGCCCCCTTGGTTCGAGGCTGGACGAGGACGCCCATTTTGCCGGTCAGAGCTTCAAAACCTTCTGTTTTTATGGTTTTTCTAACGAGATCATAATCGGATTTTACCTGATTATAGGTGGCGAGATTATCGAGGTCAAAAGTGCTTATCCTGACAAGGAGTGAGGATTTTTCTTCTTTTGATTCAAACATACGGGCACAAACAACGATTTTTCTGAGCTTTGTTAGAAGATGGCTTTCTTCAAATCTGCACTGTAACACGTTTACAGGGTCAATCATGGTGATAGCCATAGTTTCTTTGACCGCAACCTCACCTGTTCGTAACCGTTTCAGGGGGACTATTTTTAGCTCCCATGAACCAAAATTGGGGGATTGTGCAGAATTTATCGGTAAGCCCAAATACCGCTCAAGAACATGTCCAGCCCAGCCTTTATTAAGCTTTCCTTCTTTCCAGACCGTGACATTATAACGGTCAGCAAGTCTTCTTAAATCTTTGCCCGCCAGTTCCTTAAGTTTTCTGATAGCTTCAGCCCTTTCCATGTCCTTGTGCCATTTGGTGTGTGTCGGCGTAAGTAGCTTGAGGCAGCCTTGGAGTGCTTTCTTCAAATAAAATCGGGGTCTTCTTGGAGATAGCTTCTTCCAGCCTCTTTCTTGAAAGCTGTAAATAATCGTCTTCCAATTCAATGCCCACAAATTTTCTATCGAGTAGAACCGCGGCAACCCCGGTGGTTGAGCTTCCGCTAAACGGATCTAAAACCAAATCCCCCTCTTTTGTGGATGCAAGCATTAATCTGGTCAAAAGCTCCACTGGTTTTTGGGTTGGATGTTTGCCAAATTTCTTTTCTTGTGATGCAGGTGCAGACATTTCCCACACATTCCGCATTTGCTTGCCTTGGTTCATTTTCTTCATCAGATCATAATTGAAGCAATGCTTGCTCTTTTCGTTCTTTGCGGCCCAAAGGACGATTTCCGTTGAATGTGTAAAGTACCGACATGAAAGGTTAGGCGGGGCATTGCGTTTGTACCAGATAATGTCGTTTAAAATTTTGTATCCAAGCTCCTGCATGGCATAGCCGATAGAGCAAATGATGTGCGTAGTCCCAGAAACCCAAATGGTTCCATTGGGCTTTAAAACTCGCTGACAGGCTTTAAGCCATTCGAGGGTGAATTTGTGATTTTCAGCGACACCCTTAGATTTGTCCCATTTACCTTTGTTCACAGAAACCATCTTCCCGGCATGACAGGTAATCCCCCCATTAGAAAGGAAATATGGAGGGTCGGCAAAGATCATGTCAACGCTGTTTTCCCTTGCCTGATTTAAGATTTCAATACAATTGCCTTTGAGAAGCTTTATGGAATGCTTAGCATTGTCGTAGTAAATAGTGAAAGGCTTTTTGTGTCTGTAGGTTGCCGATTTCTCTGCGATGTAAAACTCAATGGAGTTTTCTGTACGGTTGTAGTTGATTGTTTTTTTGATAGAGGTTGATTTCATGGGTTTGTAATTTATCATAAAGAAAGGGGCGGGTCTATTTGTTTTTGAATTCTTTGGAAAAAATGGGTGTCACCTTTTTACTCCTTTCTTCCGAAACATAAAAGTCTAATGAATTTTCGTTCGCCTTTTTATATGATTTGTCTGTCTTGGCAGTTTTTGTATTTGTATTCAACATAGATTAATTGTAATAGGGGTGGCGTCTAATTTTCAATGGAGTTTCATTGATAGTTATCTACTTGTATTTCATATGGTTCTCGCTGTTATTTAATATGCAATTATTCGCTCTGAAGCTTTACTAACAAATCTTTCAATCCTGTTCCTGTCTTAACCATCTCTTCATTCTTTTTTTTCCATCCTTCCCAAGACATTGCTCTGCCTTTACCTGTAGGATAGTTCACATCTTCCTGCCCCCATATCCATTTATATGCTTTTAACAATACTTCTGGGCTTTCGCCGGTCGAAGTAGCTATTTCCATTTTTTGTAATATCTCATCTGGTTCTTTTCCAATATATGCTTGCTCAAAAGCTTGAAGCAATTTAATTGTTTGATCTTTACCATTTTGAGATTTCTCCACTAAGTCATCATAAATTTGTCTATGAGATATTTGCCATAGAGTTCGTTCTTGGGGATTGTATATGAAAACGAAAAAGTCTTCTTTTCTTATCCTTCCAAAGCTTTGTTGCCTCCAGGTTTAACAATAACGATTTTTCTTCCATCGGAAATATCTTCTACTTCATATCCTCTATAGGGAATTTTTTCAATTGCCGTAGCAAAATCTTTTGACGGGGCATTCTTAATGCTCACTTTCTTCAAATCAATGTCATGCGTATAAATATTCCGTTTTTTCATATTAGTCTCTGTTTATATTGGGCTAACATTTATTTTTATACTTATTCCATATTTGGTGATTGTAAAAGATCTGACACCAATTTAGAATGGTGTCATGGATATAAAAGCGTTTGAAACCCTTATAAAGACTGATAATTCTGCGAGGCTCTTCCTCGCAAAGTTGTGTTGGAAAAACAGCCGTCGTTTTTGTACACG
>DATDTO010000163.1:0-14407 GCA_035290825.1 archaeon | reverse complement strand
TAGAAATAACCAGCCAATTCCCTGCGGGTCTTCCTTTATTCTATTGGTTCAACCAGACCGCGCAGTACTCTTGGCTGTTGGGTCCATTGGTTCGACAAATAGCCAGCAGAACAGCCTAGCTCCAAAATTGTTTTTGGTTTTGTAAGTTCAACCATAAAACTGAGAAATTCCCCCGTTGATCTTGGCACAGACCAGAAAGCTATGGTTTTCTTGTCTTCAGGAACCCTTCCAAAAGAATGTTGTCTATCCTCCTTGTCTGTTAATTCATATCGCCACGATTTCTCCAGCCTCTCTATTTTTCTTAAAGTTTTTTCAAACCGATCCATAATCTACTCTTTCCTGAATACAAAAACAATGTAGCTTGGTTGCTTTGTCTCTGTTTCTAGAAGTTTCCCAAACTTCCTAATTTGTTGTTTTGTTGGCTTTGGCTCAACAAGAGACTTTAAAACAAAACCTGATTTTAGTGCTGTGTTGATGTAAGTAGATAAGGATCTGTGATAATAATTTAGAACAAACCTATTTTTGTTGAAGCTTGTTAAAACAGCTGATACTCTATGTGTTGAAAAGTAGTTTTCGCCTTTATTTTTGTGCCTCACTAACTTGGCCTCTTTTTGAGTTAGTCTTGATGGGTGAACATCACCAACAACAAAATCTCCACCTGGTTTTAAAACTCTATAAGCTTCTAGAAAAGCTTTTTCTAAGTGGTTGGTATTAAGGTGGAGGAAAACCATTGCTGAATAAATTTTGTCAAAGCTATTTGCTGGAAATTTGAGCTTTGTTAGATCACCAAGCAAATACTTCCCTTTCTTACCCTCTGTGAAATTTAGTATATTTTTGTTACTATCTATCCCGGTTATTTTGGCTCCTCTTTTCGCAAAGTGCTCTGTTAGGGTTCCGTCGCCACAGCCCACATCCAGCACCGCCTTGTTTTTGACATTTCCAATTGCTTTAATTATGAATGGGTTTACAAGAATATCACTCCTTATTGTGTTTTTCGACTTGTCCCAGAAATTTGTTTTAGAGTATTGGGGATTCATATATTGAAATATTACTTTTCGGTTTATATTAGATGTTGTGAGCTCTTGTGATGGGTGTCTTGGAGTATCAAATAACATATTTATATCCATAATTCACAATGTTAACTGTGAAAGGGATGAAATTGACTGAGGTCAATTTCCAGTTATTGTATGACACAAGAAACGAAAACAGAGCTAATAAGTAAGGACATGCCGATAGGCGATGTTGTGGCAAAATACCCTTCTATAGTTGATACTTTACAGTCTTATGGGATCCATTGCGTCGGCTGCGGCGCATCCAGTTTTGAGACTATTGACCAGGGATTCAAAGGGCATGGGATGTCAGATACGGAGATTGACGCGATCGTAGAGGAATTAAACAGGGTTGCTAAAACAGCGCCGAAACAGGTTGCGCATAGCCACAGTCACGAAGGGCCCGTTCTAATTGTCACAGACAAGGCCGCAAGCAAGATTTCTGAGATGTTGAAACAACATAATAAGACTGGGTGGGGATTGAGGATTGGTGTTGTCCCAGGCGGCTGCTCTGGATTCCAGTATAGCATGAGTTTTGATGAGAAAGCCGCAGAAGGCGACAAGGTTGTAGAGGAGAAAGGTGTCAAGATTTTTGTTGACCAGAACAGTTTAGACAAGCTATGGGGCAGCAGGGTTGATTATTTGGAAAGTTTACAAGGCGCAGGTTTTAAGATTGACAACCCAAATGCGAGTTCTGGATGTGGTTGTGGTAAAAGTTTCGGTTAATAAGATAGATTTATACTTGTCCTACCTAATATCTAATTATGCCATACAAATATTCCAAACCCGACAAATCCAGGAATGTTAAACTGGCTGTTGCAGCAGTTTTCATACTCGGGGCTTTGTGGTTTTTCTTTATTTCTCCAGGTTTGACAGGACTTGCGATTCTTGGTAAGGCAACTGCGGAAAATAACACAGTTGATGATTATCTAAGGGGCTTGGATGCTCTAAAAACTGAATTGAAAACAGAGATAGCTTCGTGTACAGGCAAATCTTCTGAGTTGACTAACATGTTAATTGAGTGCAATAATAAACTAGGCAGATGCGGGTCTGAAAAATTCTCCATTAACACAACATTCACGAATTCATTGGAAAGCTGCGAGTCTCAAAACAGCCAGCTAAATCAAACTTTGTCAGAAAGTGTTCAAAGCCTTAAAGCACAGCTGGACAAAAAAACAGGGGAGTTTGATCTATTGGTTAACAACACAGCAAAAAGCAACTGTTGCAAGGCAAAGATAGACAACCCGAACATCAAATTTTACAAGGTTGAAAACAGCAAGGTTGTTTGTTCTGAGGAAAGTGGACTGGAGTTAAATTGCACTGTTTGATTCCTGTTCTTCCTGCAACTCAGCTAGCAAAGCTTTTTCGTCTTCTCTCAATTTCTTTTTCACTTTCTCTAAAATCTGTAAATCCCTGCCTCTAACATCTGTCTGCAAAACATCGTTCTCGAAAATGTGCTTGCCTATGACAACATCGTCCATGGAGATCGCGATCCTGTCACCTGACACAGCCTCGGCCACGTTTGTCCCGGACTTCTGGACTTCTTTTATTTCCCCGACAACTTTGCCTTGCCTCTTCAACCTGTACTTTGGTTTTACTGTGCCTGCCAAAATTTCGGCGCCAAAAATAGCGGGTTTGGATTGCCTAAAAACACAACCGGGGAGCACGCGCAGTTTGCACGGGCGGATAACTGTTTCTAAAAGTTTTGCTTCCTTCACCTCGAACTGCTCCTTCTTCCAACTTTTGTATTCTTCAACAAGCTTGTAAATTATCGGGGAAGAAAACACTTTTACACCAGAGTCCTTTGCCAGTGTGTCGGCCTCGTCTGATATTTTCACATTGAAAGCGAATATGTAAGGCTCACTCATGTTTCTTATTTCAATCACGTCTTGCCTACCAACAGAACCGACCTCAGCCTTCCTTATAGGCAGCTCCATCTCCTGGAAAATTTTTATCATGGCTTCAAGGCCCCCAAGCGTGTCAGCCTTTAAGATCGCGCCGTCAGCGTCTGTTTTTATTTCAACTGCCTCAACCTCCCTTTTCAGTTCTTGTTCTGCCTTTTCAACATCTTTTGGATTTTTGACAATTATTACAGGAGAGCCGGCTATCACTTCCTGCGGGTCTTGTGTTGATATCCTGACACCAGTGGCCGCAGTCACAGAATCTAGGTATTGGAATTTACTTTCAACCCTGATATCTCTTAAGGGCTCTGGTTTCAATATTGCTTTGACCTTGGTCGAGACTATATTATTGCCGCCTATTATAATGTGGTCGCCCTTAGCCATTTCCCCATCATACAAAATTATATCTAAAACTTGACCCAAACCTTTTTGCTCTTTGACTTCTAGAATTGTCCCCTTTCCACGCCCCTGTGTAAACTTTATTTTGTTTTGCAAAAACCTCTGGGCAAGACCAGTCAAAACCATTAACAAGTCTGGTATCCCTTCGCCTGTCTTTGCAGAGACTGGGACTATGCTCACTTGTTTTGTGAAGCTTGAGACCCTATCATACCTTTCACAATCGAAACCCCTATCAACTAACTGGCCTACCAACCTGTACATTTTGTTTTCCAAATCCTCAACAACTCTGTCAGATTGGTTCTTCAGTGTGTTTAGAAAACACTCGCCTGGAGTCGGCGACCAACCAACAACTCTGTCTATTTTATTTGCAACAACCACAAATGGTGTCTTGAACTCTTTCAGAACTAGTATGGATTCATCTGTCTGTGGCTGGAACCCTTCAACTATATCAACAACCAGGACGGCTATGTCAGCGATGGAGCCGCCACGCTTTCGTAAGGTTGTGAAGGCCGCGTGCCCAGGTGTGTCAATCATCAAGAACCCAGGAATTGTTATGTCAATTTTTAGTTGTTCCAGAAGGACGCCGCATCTTTCTTTTATGTTTTCCATTGGAATCTCTGAGGCCCCAATGGCTTGGGTTATGAGGCCGGCTTCAGTTGCAGCAACAGAGCTTTGCCTGATCTTATCCTGTAAGCTGGTCTTCCCGCTATCAACATGGCCCAAAACTGCAATTATTGGCTGCCTCACCTGTTCCATAGACATCAGATTATAGTAGATGTGATTGGTTTATTAAATAAGACAATATTTATTACTATATGGCACAACACAGGTGCGAACAGTGTAATAAAGACTTTGACTCTGAGGATGCCCTTAACCAGCACAATTTGGCAAAGCACACAGTGCAACAAAAACCAAAGAGAAAAATCAGGAGGCACCACACTGCAATCATTGGCATTATTATAATAATAGCTCTGGCCGGATTTTATTTTGCTACCTCTGAAAAGACAGGGTCTTACATACCTGGCGATTATACAGAACATGTCAAAGGTAACCTCACAGGCACAGTCAATATAATTGAGTACTCTGACTTCCAGTGCCCTGGTTGCGGCGCTGCATTTGGGGCAGTTAAGGAAGCTGTGAACCAGTATGGGGATAAAATCAGGTTTACATACAAACACTTCCCACTGACAGGGGCACATCCTTATGCTTTCAAGGCTGCAGAGGCTTCTGAGTGTGCAGGAGACCAAGGCAAGTTCTGGGAATACCATGACAAGCTTTTTGAGAACCAGAAAAAACTGGATGTTGGAAGCCTCAAAAAATATGCGCAAGAAGTTGGACTAAATGCCACAAAATTCAACAGCTGTTTGGATAGCGGTGTGATGGCTCAAATTGTTAACCAAGACGCGCAGGAAGGCAGAAAGCTAAACCTTGAGGGCACACCAACCTTCTTCATCAACGGGAAAAAATATTTTGAGGTCCTGACTTTAGCAAGGATAAAGGAGTTGGGAGGTTTGTAAACTAAACCCTTTCATATTTCCCAATAAGCTCTGCATTCTCCAGTACATGCCCTTCCATTGCCCTTTCAACATCTGCTTTTGTTGAGCCTTCTGGAAGGTTTAGTTGTGTGTCCAAAACATACAGTTTAAAGAAGTATCTGTGTTCTGCATCTGGAGGGCAAGGCCCTTGGTATTGGTTTTTGCCGCTGCCATTCTTTCCCTGAATTGCTCCAGAGGGTACAGAATTCCCTTTTATTTCAGTTGTTTTTGGGTCAATGTTCCAGAGAACCCAATGATCCCAAACTTTGCCTGCAGGCTTTACTGCATCAGGATCATCAACTATTAGAACTAGGCCTTTTGCTCCTACCGGAACATCGGAAATTTTGAGTGAAGGATTTGTATTTTGGCCATCACATGTATATTTTGGCGGAATTTTTCCTTTGTCTTCAAAGTCTGGGCTTGTTAATTCTAGGGGCATATGTTATTCTTTGAATGTTTTGGGTGATGTTTATTAAATAGATTCATATAATTGATTATTTCCTTGCCATTATCTCCACAACATCCCTGTGTTTCAAAACATATTCTCGCCCAACAGGCAGTTTTGTTTTGACATCTATCGCTTTTACAAAATTATTTCCGAAGTCTGTGTGCAGCCTGAAGGCAAAATCGATGGCTGTGGCCTTTTCAGGCATCAGGAAGCAGTCTGGCAGGCAGCGGCCTTGGGAGTCTACAAGATTATTTACACCCCCTGGGAATATTGCTTTGTATTTTAACAATTTGAAAACAGCTATATCCAGGACTTCCTGCACACCGGTTGACTTGTATCTTTCCAGGAAGTTTTTGATTTTTTCCAGGGCCTGTTTTTGCGCTGGGTTTAGTTTGGTTTCATCCTTTACTTTGAAAGAAGACTCACCAGGCTGGTAATCTATGATTTCTTTTCTAGCCAAAGTGCGCAAGGCAACTTCAAAATCCCCAGAGCAAGGGATTACAATATAGTTTGGGAACTTCTCTTTCAACCTCTGGTAATTTTTTTCTGCTCCTTCTATATCGATTTTGTTAGCTGCAATAAGCATCGGTTTTGTCAGTATCCTTAGCTCTCGGGCCAAGTTTAACAAATCCTGATCTGTCCACTCTGTCATCTTTTCCTGTTGCAATTTTAACTTCTTTAGGCAGTCTTGGACATGGCCTTCCCCAACACCCAAACCAGAAAGCTGCTTGCCTATTTCCTTGTACGGCTCTTTCCCTGTGGCCTTTGTTGTCCTTGCAAAAGAAGCCCAACCTCTCTTGATTATATCTAGATACCAATAGTCTAGCTCTTTTTCCAAAAACTCGACATCATTTAACGGGTCATAACTCAATGGTTGGACGGCGCTTCCCTTTGCATCTACACTACCAGAAATGTCTATTATGTGAATAAGAACATCTGCCATATTGAGGTCTGAGAGGAATTGCAATCCCATGCCCTCCCCTTTGTGACTTCCCGGCACGAGCCCAGCGACATCTAACAAATCTACAGGAACAAACCTCTTTCCATTTACACACCAACCGGAACGTGGATTGCACTGTTTTCCAAACTCTTTGTCTACACAGTCTATTTTTGTATAACCAATTCCGCGATTAGGGGAAATTGTGGTAAATGGGTAGTTAGCTATGGATACATCAACCATAGTCATAGCCTTAAAAAATGTTGATTTCCCCGAGGATGGTTTTCCGACGACACCTATTAGCATATAGAGAATCAAGGGAGAGCAAATTAATATACCTTAAGACAAATATGGATCATGAAGATAGCAATTTTGATACTATTTATTCTAATAATTCTTGTTTCGGGCTGCACACAAACCAAGATTGTAACTCTAAACCAGACAGCTTCTGGATCGCCAGCGGAAACTCCTTCTCTTACATCAACACCAAAAGCGGCAGAGCCTGATCAAAATCATATAACAGGTTTCAACCATGAAAGTTTACCAAAATACGCTAGTAGATATTATAGATATAACAAAGAGGCTTATCAGGCCGCAGTAGGTGAAGGTAAGGTTGTTTACTTATACTTCTATGCAAATTGGTGCCCAATATGTAAGGAAGCAAGGCCAAAAATATTGGATGCGTTCAATAAAATGGATTTTGATGATGTGATTGGTTTTGAGGTGCACTACAATGATGGTGAAGAAAAAGATTTTGACAAGGAGATAACAAGGAATTATCAGGTTCCATACCAACACACAACTATTATAGCTAAAAACGGGAAACAGGTTTTCAAATCTTTGGAGGAGCTGTCCACAGAGAAATTGATAGAGGAGATTAGAAAGGTTAGAGGTAAATGATATGTGTCCTAGGCTTGCGATATTTTTGAATTCTGTGGCTTTTGTTCTGGGGTTTTCTTTGGTTTTTTCTTTAGTTGGCGTAGCTATACAGACTGTTTTGGCTAATGCTGCTTATGATACTGTAAATATACTAAGAAACGTTGGCGGGATAATAATAATTTTGTTTGGTGTGTTCTTGATCGCCTCGCTAAAATATAGGATACCTTTCTTGCAACGCGAGCATAAACTAAAAGTGAAGAGGCACAGGATAAGTTATATATCTTCTTTTGTTTTTGGTGTGGCTTTTGCGGTTGGTTGGACACCTTGTGTTGGCGCGATTTTGGGTTCAATATACACTTTGGCAGCCACGGCTCCGGGTTCTGGGTTCCTTTTACTCATGGCTTATTCTTTGGGCATTGGAATTCCATTCCTGATCGCAGGCGCATTTACTGCAAGAGTTTCCGGCTTCATTCAAAGATCCGGGAAGCTTTTGAAATATTTCAATATAGTTGGCGGCGCGCTCTTGATTTTGATAGGTTTGTTAGTCCTATTCAATTATCTAGGAATTGTAGCCAGCTTGTTCGTTAATGCGGAGGGCGCAGTCGCTGTGACAGGCCAATTAAACTTTTTCATAGCTTTCCTAGCAGGAATAGTCACATTCGTCTCGCCTTGCATCTTGCCCTTACTACCTGCATTCTTTTCTTATATGGCTGGGACGACGGCTTTGAAGGCGAAAAGTGATAGACAAGCAAAAAAATGAACTTTACATTTCTTATTCTCTATCTATTTTTACATACTCCAATGATGACTATTCATTCGGGAAAGTGCTTCCCCAAGAATAACTTACCTGTACTTTATTCATTTCTTTATTTCTGATAACAGTCATCCATTCAATGTCCTGAATATTTTGTACAGTATCTGTGACGCTTTGTGGAACAAAATTAGAATAACCAGCCCAATCTAAAGGGTTTACAATGAAGCCATTACGTTCCCTGTAAAGTTTGGTCCCAGGAAGAGTTGAGGTCACGAAAGTCATGGATTTATCTGCATAGCCATTGCGTACCAACTCTTGGTGAAAACGGACATCTTCTTCCATGCTATCCAAGGATTGTCCTGGATAACCGATTATTTCACTTGTGCATACATATATTCCCGATTCCCTTAGTGCTCTTATATGAGGAAAATGATCCGCAAATCTCTTTTGTATATCTCTCAATGCGCTTCCAGTTAGGGCACCCTTACGCGGGTTTAGGGGAACATATAATGAATTTATCCTTCCACGACCTTTAGTCTGGTACTCCATGAGCATTTCTATCACCGCAGGCGTTAACCCCTCAAATTCAATACCCCCGTTATCTTGCCAATAAAATCCATACTTTTTCATTAATGCTAGATATGATCTCAGATTTTTTTCTGGTTTGAATAAAAAGGCGTCATCTTGAACTATAATCTCTTCAATTCCAACATCTGAAAATATTTTCAATTGTGCGTCTATCTTTTCAAGATCTGTTGTTGAAACTTTATTCTCCTTCTCGCCGGCCACACAAAACTCGCAGCTGCGAAAGCACCCCTTAGAAAACATGTAATCAACAGACCTTCTTCCTTTTGTGTCATAGGTATGTGTAGGCCTCAAAGGATACGCGTTTTCAGCCATCAGCTCCATATCCAATAATGGAAAATTCCTTATATCAGATACGCCTCCAAATATTATTTTCCTATCTGACCCATTTTCAACCAGATTTATCATCGCTCTCACTGCATCACCTGTAACTACATAATCTGCTCCTGTTGCTGCAACTTCAATGGGTTGCGCAGTTGCGTGTTGTCCGCCCATTACTATTTTTGCATCCGGAAATTTCGATCTTATTTCTCTGGCTAATGTCAATGCAGCAGGATAATTGCAACTTGCAAAAATAGGTATGCCGACAAAATCAGGATCCATTCTTCTCACTTCCTCTAATGTGTTTTCGATGGGATTTCCTGTTCTCACCATGTCTCTTACAATCTTATCCCTTTTAAACGAAGAATATTTCTCTGCAAACTCTCTTGGATCGAGCATGTTGAAGTCTTGCATCTTTTGGCACTGAAGTCTTCATACGAACATTCACTTGGAACATCCACGCTTTCAGTACCACATATTTCCCGCCTGAACATGGTTCTTTTTTCTAATCCACCACTTCTTACAGTTTCATCAAAAAGCCTTACTTCGTGGCCTCTTTCCTTTAAAGCAGAGCCTATCCACCATAGTCCTAGAGGGTGGCTTGTTCTAATAGTATCCCAGACCGCATAAGTTTCGTATGCAGGTTTTATCAACATTATTCTTTTGGACATTTTACCACCCATTAGTCAATATTTGTATAAGCTATATAATAAAGTAAACTATTGTAAATTTAGGCAAAAGTAAACATTTATAAAGATAGGATTACTATTGTCTAAATATGGAAGAAAAGATAAAACTGGACAGTTATGACCGGAAAGTCCTATTTGAGTTGGACAAGAATGCCAGAGCCTCAGCGACCGAGATTGGAAAAAGAATTAGAAAGTCCAAGCAATTTGTAGATTATAGGATAAAGCGCCTTGAAGAGGTTGGTGTCCTGCGCGGATACATAACTGTTATTGACTATTCAAAACTGGGATATCAAAGCATTCGGGTTTATTTTAAATTCCACAATATTACCAGGGAAAAACAGGACGAAATAGAAAACGATTTAATCAAAGACAAAGATGTATGGTGGCTAGTTACTTTAGAGGGGCAGTGGGATGTTGGTTTTACTATTGGTGTCAAAAATGTCCTTGATTTCTATGACTACTGGGACAAAATCATGACAAAGCACAGAAAATACATCAGTAAGAGATTGGCTGTGATTTATACTCACATACGCCAGTACCCCAAATCCTACATCATAAATCAAAAAAACACTGAGAGGGGAACTCTTGTTGGGGCGTCTAAAGAGATCTTTCCCATTGATAAGTTAGATATAGAATTACTCCGACTTTTATCTGATAGTGGAAGAATCCCCTTGTTAGAAATAGCAACTAAACTCAACACGAGCCCACAAGTCATAAGAAACCATATTAAAAAATTAGAAAAAAATAAAGTTATTCTTGGTTATCGCGCACTCCTTGATGTTTCTTTCCTTGGTTATAGATATTATAAATCTTACATAAATCTCATCAACACTGAAAGAATACAAGAACTAGAGCATTTTTGTTTACAACACCCTAACATCCTAAATGTAAATAGAACGATTGGAGGTAGGGATTTTGAGATAGAACTTCAAGCTAAGTCATTTGATGAATTTGATTCCATCATGAATGAACTAAGGCGGCAATTTGCAGGCATGATAGATGACTACGAATTTGTTATTGCACGAGAAGAGAAGAAAATGGTCTATTTCCAATTTGATTAATGTTATTATTTTCCCATTCCAAGACGTAGTCTAGGTGATTGCATAGAACTAGGAGGAAGCAAAGAATAAAAAACAATCTAATCAACAAAACTAAATCCCTCTGCGCTGAGTTCTTCAAAAAACTCTTGAGGATCGCCGATAAAGTAGTATCTGTTATATGGGATTTTGTCGCCTGCTGGGAAACCGTCTTTTTCTATTTGAGGCTCTTTACCCAAAGATTGGATTAGTCTACTGACGTGGCCTCTTCTAAAAACTTTCTGGTCTTTCCACAAATCTCTATCATCTTCTCCAGGTTTTGAATCTAGAACATAGGGACCCAAATTTCTTGAAGGGTCTTGGACCGCAAGCCTTCCATTTATGTCGCCGCTTCCAATATTTTCATAGTTTGCTGCAAGCGTTTTTTGTATCCAGTGGACTGCTTCTGGAAGCCGCAAATCTTGTCCTGGAACAACTATCTTAGGATCCACATACCAAATCAAACAGCCTCGTTCTTCTGGATCATAAGAGCCTCTCAACAGGAAAACGTCTGCAACTCTGTGCGGTAAAATCTCTGCATCGCTGAGATCGCTTTCTGTTTGCTTTCTTACAAGTAGATATACCATTAGAATAAAGCAATAGAAAGAAATAAAAAGGTTAATTCAGTTAAATTTTCTCGATTTTGCCGTTTTTGCCAGAGGATATTTGGGTGTTGCCGTTCCACTCCTTTACCCAACCGTCTGTTATTTTCAGCTTGTCGCCAACTGCAAACTTGTCAACATCCTCGTTCCATAAAGTTAATTCGACTTGTCCTGAGGCATCCTTTAGCTTCAAAGTGCAGACTCTTCCTGATTTTCCGTATTTGTTGAATTCCCTGACTTCCCCAGCTTCGACTACCTCAACATCGTCCAATGTTGCTGTCTGGTTTGGCTTTAGGTCTTTTATTTTCATAGCAAAATATTGGCTAGCATGCTTAAAAAGGCCTTTGGTGCATAATTTCCCATAAGTTCAGCACATCAATGGCTTCCATCATGTTTACTCCAAGGTTATCCCGCAGGGCTTTTAGCCTTTCTGGCTTTTCTTTGCTTCCGAGTATCTGTGAGCTATTTAATGTTTCTAGTTTGGAAACCAGTTCCTTTAACTTGCCCTGTGAATTGGCCAATTTGACAAAGTTGTTGTATGAGCCTAAAAGGTCTTCTGCGTCTATGCTTTTTGAGTTTATCCACTTTTTGAAAAAATTTAGGTCAATTCCAACATCTTCTGGCTTTTCCAAGTTAACCCTTTTTTCCATAGACTGCATTGCACTTTCAAGGGATTTTAGAGTATCTATTTCGATAAACTCTGGACTTTGATAGTCTGAAAAATCAACCGCAGAAAACTTTATTTCTAGGCCGAAGATTTTGGATAGAAGAATAAACACGATTTTATTGGCCAAGATTTCATCGCCGGCATAAACATATCTTAAGGCAGTTTCTTGTTTGTTGTAGACTATTAGGTCTGGAAACCCAGGGTCGCCAATATAGCTGCATACCCTGCAGATAAAAAGGAGCTTTTGTACAGTTTCGAAGTCGAAGATATCCAGAAGCTCCTGGTTGTATTCCTCGGCCTTTGTGTTGTACTTATACTCACCGAGCTTTACTTTTATGTATTTGTCCATAAACCTTGTTTTCCTAACAAAAACCAAAAGCAGGTTTGTCTCGAAGTCGTCACCTTGCATCGTTTTGTATCCAAGAGATTCGTACTTTTTCTTGAGGATCTTTTTGGTCATGTAAGGGTTTACTTCGTCCTTTTTGTAATCTATCTTGAACTTGTCAACATTTACACGGAAAGGGGTTTTTAAGTCAATTAGCATAAACTCTATTAAGTAATTGTAATAAAAAGGTACGTATGTCAACTCTGCTTTACATAATAGCTGCAACCCTTTTGGTTAGCGTTATATCTTTCGTTGGGGTCTTTACATTATCTTTAAAGAGAGAGTTCTTGAAGAGGATATTGCTCGTATTGGTTGCTTTTGCAGCGGGCGCGCTTTTAGGAGTTGCGGCCTTTGACCTTGTTCCAGAGGCATTGGAATTGGGTGGTGGCGCTGGATCTCTGTATATTGTAATTGGTATACTTGTGTTTTTCGGTGTTGAGCGGTTCATCGGCTGGCACCATTCGCACCACGAAGAGGACGTGGATCCACAAGGACACAAGGAACATCACCATGATCACAGGAAGCCTTTTGTTTATGTTGCCTTAGCATCAGAGGCTGTGCACAACTTTATTGATGGTATGCTTATTGCTGCAAGTTTCCTTGTGAATATACCTTTGGGCATAGCAACCACAATAGCTGTATGCATGCACGAGATCCCGCAGGAGATAGGTGATTTCGCAATACTGCTTCACGGTGGCTTTAGTGTCAAGAAGGCGCTGCTTTCGAACTTCCTTGTAGCGATAACAGCCGTTGTTGGCGGCATCTTGGCGTTCTTTTTATCATCTATTCTAGAAAATATTGGGCCTGCCCTTATTGGGATTGCGGGGGGAGGGTTTTTGTATTTGGCGCTGGCTGATCTGATTCCAGAAATAAACAAAGGAAAGGGATTAAAAAGCAGCATTGTGCAGATTGTTTTTTTGGTTATCGGAATAGCCATCATGTATAGTTTAGGCATCGTGCTGCCGCATGGATAATTATCTTTTAGCAATAGCAACCATAAGGTCCTTTACCACAGGATACGCAACTATAGGATGAACATCTTTTGCATCCTGAACACTGAGAATCTGTTGTACAATCAACATCTATACAACTTCCAGCCGAACATCTTTGTTTATAATCACAATCTGAGTTAGAATTGCAACCTTCTGCTGGGGCTGTAGTTACTGAAGATATTGGGGATGTTGTGCTTGTCGGTGAGGTTGTAGGTGTTGTGGATTTTGCTCTTGGTGGTCCAACATTAAGGTTGAAAGGTGATTCTGGAGATTTTTGTCCAGAGGAATCTGCTGCATAAACTGTGACTTTTTGCTCACCTTGCTCCAAAGCAGCGAGTTCCAGTTTTGTTGTGCATGTTTTTTGTAAACTACAATCGAAGTACCCTGTCTGACCTTGTAAGAGTGGTTTTGTGGAGGCCCATGTGAGTTCCCTCACACCTTGATCGTCCTGCACTGTAAGTTCTATTGTAAATGTCTCATTGACACCAGGATTGGACGGGCTTAGTTTGGAGGAAGAAATAGACGGTGGTGAATCATAACTCCCTGTTGGAGCCGCTCTTTCCGGAGCATACTTTCCAATAAGTTCTGTCTGAGCTAATATAGAGCCCTGTATAGCTGATTCAACTTGGGATTTTGTTGCTCCCTCTTGAAGATCTAAAGTTTTGTCTAGGGCATATAACCTGAAAGAATAACTATGTTGTGCTGGTGGGCATGGGCCCTCGTATTTCTTGCTTTGGGAACTAGTCGAACCTAAAGTTCCAATATTCTGGTTTTCTCCAATTTCTCTCACAGATGGATCAATATTAAACACGACCCAATGGTCCCAGACTTTTCCAGCCACACTGACTGCATCTGGATCATCAACTAGTAAAACTAAACTTTTTGCTGCAGAGGAAACACCTGAAATTTTTAATGGTGGACTTGTGTCCTGACCATCACAAGTATATTTAATAGGAATGTTCCCATTATGTGAGAAAGCAGAGCTTGTTAAGGAGAGACCTGCAACAGGAGAGCTCGTAGTGGTTGTTTGTTTAGGTGTTGATGAAGAAGTTGTAGTTGGTGATGTTGTTGCACTTGGTAATCCTTGCTGTGTGCAACCGCTGATTGCGACAACTCCTGCAACGGCCACTATTACTAATAAAACAGAAAGTTTCATATAATTAATTGTTTTAGGGTGTTTATAAATTA
>DATDTO010000162.1:0-2361 GCA_035290825.1 archaeon | reverse complement strand
GAAGCGCGTCTTCTGAATGCGGCACTTCCAAACCAGCGTCTATAGCGCCTTTTAGCGTGGCGTACAGCCTTGACCCTTTAACTGATTTGTAAAGGCCTTGATCGAAAATAGCAGCCTTTATTTTGCCGCCTAAAGCTTTTTTACCGCAAAGGAAGCCTGTTAGATAAGCTGCGGGCAAGTTTCCCGAATTAGCTGTCCAGCCGAGTTTTGTCAAGTCCTTATATGTTGAAGAAACCAAAACCTTGTCGCCTTTTGAATTATACTCCACAATTTGGCAGAGCACGCCGTTATTTGACCTTCTAACAACCAACCTTGGGCTGCCAGATTTTAGCAATTTTAACCTCTGCCTGTAATCTGTCCTCTGCTCCCTTCTTCTTCTATGTGGAACGACTTTTGTTTTTCTTGGCATAATTATTTTTTACCCTTCTGTTTTGAAGCCACTGGTTTTTCTGTTTTATCGGCCTTCTTTTTGGCTGATTTCTCAGTTTTCTTTTTGAAAAGTTCCCGGTCTTTTATGTATAACAATAAATGGCTTTTGCTTCTGAAAGCGCCGCCCTTCACCATCATATAAAGTTTTTTATAATCCGTCTTTTCCAGCTGGCCTTCTTCTTTAAGACTGGTTAACAGCCTTCTAAGCGACCTAACAACTTGGATCCATGCTGTTTTTGATGGGTTCCTTGCCCCCCACGTACCTTTCCTTTTTCCTGGCCCGCTCCTCAAACCTTTCTTTTTTTGGATTAGGTTTTTTCTGGAATAGGCTTTGGATGTCCCTTTTTTCGGGACTTTGGCTATCACACCCTTTCTTATAAGGTTCCTGATGTCTTGCCTTGTAAGCGCTTCGTCTACTGCTTTTGTATCAAAAACCCTGACCCTGCTGACACCACACTTCATTATGTCTGCTGCGATGTGCTTTTTTGGCATGTCCATAATCAACTAGCTGCTACCTCCTCGGTCTTCTTCTCGACAACCTCTAACTCTTTCTGTTCTGTTGGCTTTTCCTTAACTTTCTTTTCATCTTCTGTTTTGTCTTCAACCTTTTCAGCGTTATCTACAACTGGCTTCGCTTTTTTCTTGGCAGCTGCTGCAGGTTTTTTGGCCTTCTTTGGCTCCTTGGCGCTTTCAACATTTTCTATTTCCACACTTATATCGCCTTCAAAGTCTTCTGTTGGTTTTGATGCCTTCTTGACGCCATCGTCGCCAAAATCTTTTAGTGTAAATTTGAACTCACTGTCCTTCTTTATCTCGCCCCTGTTCTTTAGTATCTCCCTTGACAACAACCAGAAAGCCAGACAGAGGGACTTCTTGCCATTATTGTTTATTGGTATTATCAAATCAATGTCGTTGCCTTCGTGTGATGTGTCGCACAGCGCGACTATTGGAACCCTTCTCTTCTTGGCTTCAACAATTGCCTGTGAATCAACAAGTGGGTCTGTTACAAAGACAACATCCGGTTCATAGAAATCCCTGTAAGATGGGTTTGTAAGCGTGCCTGGAGAAAATCGGCCTATTGCAGGCTTGCCACCGATCACATCTGCCAGCTTCCTTGCAGCTTGGTCGCCCAAAGATTTGTGGGAAATCACCATTATTTTTTTGAATTTTGACAGGAATTTGGCGGCTATCACTATCCTACTATCCACTTCTTCTAGATTGAACACTGAAAGCCCATCCTCCCTTGTCTTGTACACAAACTGCTTCAAGTATTTGGAACAGGACTTCATCCCTATGTGAATACCAACAGATAAATATTCTGCTTTGTCCGTGAGCATAATTCTCCTATAAATATGATGAGATATCTCTATTTATTCTTAGTATACTATTTAAATCTTCTATAATGTGCAAAAATAGGCGCTAAGCTTAAAGCTCCCTTTTTCTGGCTTCTATCGGAACGACCCCTTGGTCAAATTCTAGGGTAGCTATATCAACTGGGCTTATCACGTTCTTTGGGACCTTTACTAACGGAGGCGCCCCTTGTGCTATTTGAAGCGCGCGCGCAGAAATTATCCTTACCTTTTCGTATTTTGACACAATTTGGCCATTTGACATAATTGAAATAGTTAATCCAACATAGACCATATACAGTGACCAGTGGTCTATGTCAACCAGTTTAGCACCGAGTGCAATTGGATATACTATAATAATTAACTTATATAAATCCCTATCTAAGGCTCTAGCCTATATAACGGGTCTCGTCCCTTGCAGGCTTGGCCTCTTTGGACATTTGTGTGAGCGCCTTTTTCTGCAGGCTTTCAACCTTGCGTATGAAGTTCTCCATCTCCTTTACGCGGTCTTCTAGCTTGCCCATGCTGATTTTGAGGTTGAGCATCCTTGTGAGTGTGGTTAAAACAGCTTCAGCAGCCTTCG
>DATDTO010000161.1:0-3094 GCA_035290825.1 archaeon | reverse complement strand
AAAAATTCCTAAAATATGGGCCCGGAGGGATTTGAACCCTCGACCTACTGCTTAGAAGGCAGTCGCCCTATCCAGACTAGGCTACGGGCCCCAATAAGAAAATAAAAAGAACCCCGTTTTTAAAACTTTGCTGAAAAAAATTTCTCAGGAGTTGGCGTTACATTTATATAGAAAGTCCCTATAAAACAGAAAGGATGGGAAAAAGAGGTCAGGTAACGACTTTCGTAATATTAGGTTTAGTGCTTCTTGTGATTCTTGCAGTGGTTTTTTTTGGTCTTTTTCAAAGGAAGCAAATAACAGAACTTGAAAAGGCTAAAATAAATGGGATAGTCCTTGAATGTATGGGAGAAAGTCTTCAAAGAGCAAGCGATTATGCCGCGACACAGCTAAGCCAACAAATTACTACAAACCCCTCTCTAGGAATGAACCAAGAACAGTTAAGGCAGTTTCTAAAAGAAAATATAGAATACGACCTAAAAGAAAATCAGAATACAAAGCTAATTTTTTGTTTTGATGAAAAAATACCGGGGCTACAGCCTATAAGCATAACTCACGCAGCAAATATAGAGCCAACAGTAAATCTACAAGAATTAGACCCAATCCTTATAGAATTTGATATGAGTTTTCAAGTTACAATCACAAAAGGCAATCTCCAAGAGAATCTAGAAAGGTTTACAATAATGTACGAGGTTCGCTAGTATGAAAAGGTTGCTTTTCATCTCTGCTTTGATTTTATTTAGTCTGCAGTTAGGAGCCCCCTCTGTATTCTCACAAAATAGTGCAACCTGTCAAAGGCAAGCAATCTTTTGTAGTTTAGATTCTGATGGTGATGGAGTAAATAGTTTGGGCATACCAACTTCTGCCTGCCAGAATAATCTGGCAAAGGACCTCATCTACCGTTATGAAGACTGCGTCTCACAACAGATAACCATCAGTTATCCAGAAGGCTTTTCTGTGGCTTGTGAAGAAAACCTCAAGATAGCTAAATGGTCAGGTGATAGGTGGCAGGAAGTACAAACACAAAATAACGCCGAGACAAACCTCCTAACAGCAACAGTGATTGAAGGAGGGATTTATGCAGTAATAAAACAAACAAGCTGCAACTTGCCACAAGTTATTCAGCCTCCAGCGTGTCCGGCAAGTGGTTTTATTATCAATCCTCAGAGCGGGAATCTGCAGCAAGGGCAGTCTATGGAATTTAATATCTGTAATATTCAATCGGTTAATTCTGCAGACACCGAATTAACACTGCAACCAACTACCTCGGTGCAGGCGAACGCAGGTACAATTCGGGGGCGTGTACAGGAAAACCTTCCAGGGAGCAACCTTCGCTTATGGGGAAAAAACAATTGTCCAGCCCCACAGGAAATACAATATCCTGGAGATGGGTTTAGACAATCAGCCGATACTGAAGTAAGTCTGCAAGGTATTCCACTCATTTGGAAATGTGATTTTCCTCTGGCTGAAGGTATGGTTTCATCGCGAGAAAGATACCAATATTATGAATCAGGTTCATTTGACAATCCTTCAAACCAAAGGCTAAGCTTTACCGCACCACTAGGTTATAACTGTGCTGGTTATTCTGTTGGTTATTTCAAAGAAGGGCAGTCTTATTTCCAATATTATAAAAATCAGGAAATAAGTGCGATTTGCAATACTGGACAACTTATAGCATCTCAAAATACGCTGCCAAGGATTGAAGGAGTTGTTGTTCAGCCGTCAGAGTCTGGCTTGGCAGTAGGTTTTGAGATTGTACCTTCTGCTACAGTCCAGCAAACAACCGGAGAACAAAATACCTTTGTCTATATTTGTAGAAATCTGTTCAATCAGAGAACAGCTTTTGAAAGTACAGACCGTTTTGTAGCAGGTTGTGGCCTATTTGTTAGTGGCAGTACCAAACAAAGCAGCATTTCATTGAATTATCAAACAACATCTGAGGACATTGGGCAAATTCCTTTTTATATCTATGCTTGTGATAAGGATATGCTAGACTCGCAATCAGTTCAGAGTGCAACTTGCACCCAGCACGGTCAAAGAGGGACATTTACTGTTTTAACAGAGAAAAACATTAATTTGCAAGTAGAACCAGCAAACGTTCTTGTTGGAAACCAAGCCTTTGTAACCATCACCGCGACAGGACTCGACAGTCTTCAAGGTGAGTCGGTAAGATGGAAGGTATGTCAGGGACCACCTTGCACAAGGCAGGCTATCTTAACAGAGCCTCTGCAGCAGACTCCGACACGTGATTGGTCTTTCATGGCACAAGGCACAACAGCCACAGCAACTTTAACAACAGAAATAATTGATAGCTCTTTAGCAGGAGTATGGAGTCTTGAAGCAGTACTTCTAAATGAAAATTTGGATGAAATCGCTGTTTCAAATGCTGTTACAGTTGCGATATCCCAGATTCAACCAATTTCAACCTGTGGCACACAGCCAGGATTACAGGGTGAAGAAGCCTGCGACGGTGACGCATTTAGAGAAGGCGCAACATGCGCTTCTCTTGGTTTTGCAGGAGGTTCGCTAACCTGCACTACTGATTGTAGGCAGGTAAGTCATGAATCATGTCTTGGAAGGCCGCAAACTTGTGGAAATGGTCAACTCAATATAAATGAAGATTGCGATGTTGGAGAGAATGACAACATACTTCTTGCTTTCAACCAATGCAGAAGGCTTCCTGACTTTGAAGGAGGAGGAGGAAACCTTGCATGTAATACTCAAACTTGCCGTTTCGATACACAAGGTTGTTTCAATTCATTTTGCGGCGGAGACCCTAACCTAAATACAGGAGAGGAATGTGATATAAACAGCCCTGCAGAAAGCTGTACAATTGTCCAGGGATACAGCAGTGGAGAAGCAGGATGTTTTTTCAATTCGTGCACACTTGATTGGGGGACATGCCAGGGAAGGTTGCAAACCTGTGGCGATGGAAATGTTGACCTTGGAGAGAACTGTGATGGTAATAACCTTCGTGAAATGACCTGCACAGATTTTGCTTCTTACCAGAGTGGAACACTAAACTGTAACCAAGATTGTCATTATGACTTCTCTTCCTGTAGCGAAACTCCAGATACAATGCCTCCCCTTATCACCT
>DATDTO010000160.1:0-4082 GCA_035290825.1 archaeon | reverse complement strand
TTTTTTTGATTGTCTTAAAATTAAATTTTCCATAAAAATCACTTCACCGTCACACTCTTTGCCAAATTCCTTGGCATGTCAGGATCACATCCCCGCAACACAGCAAGGTAGTATGCAAGCATCTGCACAGGGATTATATTTGTTATGCATCCAGAGTTTTCTGTTTCCGGGACCTCTATGAAGAAATCAAAAACCTCGTTATTTTGGGGTGAAATACCGATTATATAGCCACCCCTTGCCTTCACTTCCTCTGCATTATTTAAAATGTCTTTCAGTGTACTATAATCACAGAAAACTATGCAAGGCGTGCCCTTCTCTATCAAGGCCATTGTGCCATGCTTTAACTCGCCACCAGCAAAGCCTTCTGCATGGATGTAAGAAACTTCCTTTATTTTCAGCGCGGCTTCTAGGGCTGTAGGATAGTTTATTACCCTGCCTATTGTGTATAAATGGTCCTTGTCTTTGATTTTTTTGGCCAAAGCTTTTATTTTGTTCTCAACCTCATTCGAAAGCATAACTTTGACTATTCTCCTTATTGTTTCTATTTCCTTCTTGCCTCCATCATATCTCCCTACACAAGAGTAGGCCAGCAATAGTAGAAGCGAAAGCTGGGCTGTATATGTTTTTGTAGACAAAACGCATATTTCTGGGCCTGCATTTATGAGCAGAAAATCGTCAGAGATCCTCGTCAGCGTCGAACCCATCACATTAACTATCGAAACTATTTTAGACCCCTTCTTCTTTGCTGTTTTTACAGCATCCAAAACATCAGCTGTCTCACCGCTTTGTGAAATAGCTACCACAAGTGTTTTGTCAGTTAAAAAATCCCTGTAATTCCCGAACTCTGACGCCAAAATAACATTGACGTGCTTTTTCGTGATGTATGAAAATAAGTAACTGGCGCAAAGCGCTGCGTGGTAAGAGGAGCCACACGCTATAAAGAAGACCCCATAAGCGTCATTAATTTTTTTACTTATTCCGTCTATTTTCTGTTTGTCTTGGCTTGCAGCTCTCCCAATTGTTTCAACCTGCTCGTCTATCTCTTTCAGCATGTAGTGTTTGTATTCGCCTATCTTCGTTTTCTCGGTGTCCCAGCTTAGTTTTGTGATAGCCTTTTCTACAATTTTATTGTCAATCATGTTAACTATTTTCAGGCCGCCGTTTATGGTTGCCATCTCATTATCGTCGAGGTAAATCACTTTTTTAGTGTGTTCTATAAATGCCAACACATCACTTGCGATAAAATAGCCGTCATCTGCGACACCTATCACCAAAGGCGAGTCATTCCTGACTGCTATGATCCCCTCATAATCTTTTGATACTATTAAGAGGGCATAGGTGCCATCAACTCTAGACATGGACTTTTTTACTGCTTCAACAAAATCCAAACCCTTTCCATACTCCTCTATAAGATGCGGGATGACCTCAGTGTCTGTATGTGAAAGGAATTTATGGCCTTTTTTTATCAACTCCTCCCTCAACTCTTGATAATTTTCTATCGTGCCGTTATGAACAACTGAAATTTTATTGGAACAGTCCACATGTGGGTGCGCATTCTCTTTTGTGACTTTTCCACAGGTTGCCCACCTTGTATGGCCTATTGCTATGTTTGAGTTGCCCACATTGGCTACATCACCAACTTTACCCATCCCCTTTAGAACATTTAAACCGTTTGCTGTTTTAGCAGTTATACCCCAAGAATCATATCCCCTATATTCTAGCTTCTTTAATCCTTCAATTACCTTTTCCCCTATATCACAAGGCTTGTTAGATTGGTAACCAAAAATTCCGCACATGGCAAATTATTGGATGTGAGTATATAAGACCTTTATTAAAAAGTTTTTAATAGTGGACCAACCTTCTCCACATAAATAGGCCACATGTTTATAAATACCACTAATAACTATATTATACTGGTATAAAGTATATTTTATGACTCATTATCTTTTAAAAAGCGGAAAGGAGAACATGGCGACGCCGTTAAGGCTTGTGGAAGAGCCATCTATATTAAAAGTGTTTTCCTCGAAGCTTGGCTGGGATGTGTTTAGGGAGTTAAGCAAACCAAATTGTGCCATAGACATTGCGAAGAAACTCGGTGTTCATGAACAAAAAGTTTACTACTACATAAACAAATTCAACAGAAAAGGCTTGCTAAAAGAGGTGAAAAGGGAGGCGAGGCATGGCGCTTTTGCAAAGTTTTACCAGGTTAGGGACCATGTTTTAGGCATCCAAGTTGGTGAGAGCCCAATCGAAAAGGTTTTGAACATATCTAGTCCTAAGGACTCTAAAATCCTCGAACCATTTATTGAAAAAGGAAAGCTAAACTCTAGAATAATAATTGGTTCTCCAGATCCACATGGACCATGGAAAGCCAGAGCTTCTGATGCATGTTGTGGGGTCGACCTTGCCTTGTTTCTAGGTTCTTTTATTGACAAAGCTTCACCAAATTATAAATTGGATACAGAGATCAGGGAAATCGACTTGAAAACCAACCTCATCCTAATTGGCGGGCCAGCTGTAAACATGATCACCAACAAAATCAATGAAAATTTGCCCGTGTATATCGATTTGTCAGGGGAAGTTAAGATAAGCTCCAAGCTTTCAAAAAAAACATACTCAGAAGATGAATGTGGTTTAATCTGTATCATTGATAATCCACTTGAACCACAATTTAAGCTATTGGTTTTGGCAGGAAAAAGGTTTCAGGGAACAAGGGCAGCTGTTATCGCTTTTATCAATTATTTAGACAAAGTTTTGCAGGGAAACAAGTTCGACAAGTCTGCAAAGGCGCATGTTGTCAGAGGTTATGATGTCGATGGCGACGGTGTAATAGATGATGTGGAGTTTTTAGAGTAATGTAACCACTTATATGGCACTAAAACAAAGCTTATAAATCTAACTTATGAATTAAACAGATGGGACAAGTTACAATGTATTCTGTTGGAGAGGTTGGTGGAGATCCTTTACGCTTGGTTGTTCTTGGAACTTTTGCTCAAAAATATCATAATCAGTTAACAGATGCTGTTTCTAAGGGACTACTAGATACACCAGAAGTTAGAAGAGATTATAAAGCTATTCGTGAATCTATCGGACAGCCTCATCCGTTTAGAATACATAGTTCATTCAATCGTGTCCCGCGCAGGGTGCTTGTAAGCACACCAGAACAAGAGTTAGCAGACAGAGCACGACCAAAACTCATTGAATTTGTTCAAGGATTAACGAGATCAGAAGGGCATTTTGGGGATGTGTTGGTTCTTGGTGCGTATCCAGCTCTTACTAGTGATGAAAGAATTATATTATCGCCAAATGGTATATCGGAGCTTCCGCCAAAAGATGATCCAAGATACCAAACAAGGCCATTTGCTGAAGCGTTGGAAAAGTATCAGAATGAACAATTTCATGTTCCTTATGATGTGGCTCTTGATTTAGATGGCTTCGCTGCGTGGGTTTTAGAGTCTAGAGAAGATATGGGAGGTCACGCTACAAGGTTGCACATGATTGAACGTGATTGCGGTGCTTCAGTATAGCGATTTTATGTTCAAGTTACCGGTTAGTGAACTAGAAGGATTGGATTGGCACCCAAGAAACTATGGAAAGCGCTGTGATGTTAGATATGGTTATGATAAAG
This sequence comes from archaeon, assembly GCA_035290825.1. GTDB lineage: Archaea > Aenigmatarchaeota > Aenigmatarchaeia > QMZP01 > JACQNV01 > JACQNV01. The sequence continues at coordinate 454 of DATDTO010000160.1, read as the reverse complement.
CTACACATCCTAAAACTGGTATTCCTGGTTCTGTAGTTGATTATGTAAGATTACCTTCTGGTTTAGTTATTCCAGATCACTATCACAAGGTTGGTGAGGAAGTTTTTGTTGTGCTTTATGGCTCTGCTGTCTTCCAGACTAGAAAAAGCAGAAGGGAACGCAGGGAAGAAACTGTTGTAGAACCTCGAGATGTGCTCAAAATAAAGCCCGGATTATTGCATAGGGTTGAAAATAGAGGGACAAAGCCGTTTTACTTAATAAGATTTACAAACAAAATAGAGGGAGACTTCTTTGACACAGAGTTTGAGGAAGATATGGAAGACCCGCATTGGTTTGCAGAAGGTTCCATTGGATAAGAGCGTAAACAACTTACAACCTTTCCATGCCTTTCAAATCTTTTTTTAGCTTTTTAGCCACACTTTCTATTTCAGAACAAAGTTCATGGATTTCTGGA
>DATDTO010000159.1:0-3954 GCA_035290825.1 archaeon | reverse complement strand
GCAGCCACAGCCGAACCGACTAAGCAAGGTTTAAAGGATCTGTGCAAAGATGTAGTGTGCAAAAATTCAACGAAAGTATGCCAGGACGGTTTTGTCGCAAGCTGCAAGAATTCGTGCTCAAACAGTACGTGCTCTTCCTGCAAACCAAATTGTTCTGGGCATGACAAAACGCCTGTGGTTGTGTTGACAACAATCACTCCAACACCAAACCAATGCGCTGAAAGCTGGTCATGTTCAGATTGGTCTGCGTGTTCGAATAACCAGCAAACAAGAACATGTGCCGATTCAAACAATTGTGGAACAACAAAAAACAAACCAAGCGAATCTCAAGCGTGTTCACAGCCATCTGCAACAACACAAACAAACCAGCCAAAAATAATTAACATAAAATTTGATGCTGATGGGGATGACAGAAAGAAAGAGACATGGAATACAGAGTGGGTAGAAATTGATGGGCAAGGAGTTGATATGTCTGACTGGATTTTATCTGATCTTGCAAATCACACATTTACTTTTCCAGAGGGCTTTGTAATAAGCGGCCAAATAAAGATAAAATCAGGCGATGGAACAAACACGCAGGCAGAGCTCTATTTTGGTGATGGGCCAATATGGAACAATGATGGTGACACTGCCTTCATGAAGGATAAAAACGGAAATCTAATCGATCAATATACTTATGGTTGAACAAAAATCTGTCTGTGTTGGTGCAGGATTTATTATTGTGGAGAATGGCAAGACTTTTTTGGCGAAAAGGAAAGGATCGCACGCTGAAGGCTGTTTCGGTTCTTGCGGCGGCCACCTTGAAAACGGCGAGACGATAGAAGAATGTTTGAAGCGCGAGGCGAAGGAAGAACTAGGCATTGAAATCGAGGTTGTGAAATTCCTCTGCTGTTTCAACATGATAAAATATGGCAAGCATTATATGGATTTGGAATTTTTGGCAAAAATCAAAAACGGCGAACCAAAAATAATGGAACCAGACAGGATAGAAAATGTTGGATGGTATCCTTTGGAAAGCCTCCCCTCACCACTTTTCGAGCCATTAAAGGTCGCCTTGGACGCCTACAAAACAGGGAAAAGCTTTTATGAGGTCAAGGAATAGTATGAAATAAACTGTTGAAAACATTTAAATAATTATAAGTTAGCCTCATCGTCCTCTTCAATACCTTCGTCGTTCCTGCAGTCTTCGCAATACCAGCGGCCGTCTGTGTGCCTCAAGTCCTCTGAGAAATCGCCGCATCTCTCGCAAAGTCCGGAGATGACTTCGCCTGGCTCTGCGACTTGTTGAGCCCGCGACTTGAGCTTCTCTTTCAGCAAATCTATCAGTTCAGGCGCAGCCAGCAAAATTTCCTTGTCTGTGATTATGCCTACAAGCTTGCCTTTATCGACAACAGGCGCCCGTTTAACGCCGGTCTCGGTCATTTGCCTGATGATAGAAAGAAGGTCATCATGTGGTTTGGCAACAAGGAATATTTTTTGCTTGAAGTCCTTCACTTTCACAGTGTTAGGGTTTTTGCCGTGAGCCACAACATGGACAATATCTTCTCTGGTAATAATCCCAACAGGCTTTTTGCCTTTCAAAACAACAGCAGAGCCAACCCTGTTATTAGCCATTATTTTGGCTACCCTAGAAACGCTGTCCTCGGGGTTGACTGTTATCACACCCACCCTCATGATATTTTTTACCCGTACCATAGACAAAAATAACAGTTTACTCACCCACTACTATACTTTTATAGTTTGTTGCTTATTAAAATTATGGACGTGAAGAGCAGGGCCTTTATGGGGAATTTGGTCGGCGGAGCCGTTGGGGCCTTTGGGGGTTATTGCATAGAGCCGTTAAGTGCAGTCAAAGAGTTCACAAGGGATTCGATATACAACTTTTATGAAAGCCAAGACCCGCTATATACGGCCAAGTTACTGATAGAATTTAGAGACAATTTTGAACAAGTTGTTGATCACGCAAGTAGGGTACCTTTTGCTGTTTTAGGCGGCGTTGCCGGGTGGGTTATTGGTGGATATGTTGTGAGGAGGCTTTGTAAGAATTCTTTAGATGATGTTTGAGAGGATTTTATGGCAACAGACGAAAACGACATAATAAAGCTTTTAGAGGAAAAGAAAGGGGTAATTGATTCTTGCATAAAAAAGTATATACCAGAGCATTTTGATGAGAAGTATCTGGAATGGGCCTTAGGCAAGGCAAGATACAAGTACAGTGCAGAAGCCCTTAACAAGGCGATTGCAGAGCCTGTGTGGGATTTGCTAAATCGCGGCGGGAAAAGGTGGCGGCCTGTGTTGTTTTTGTTGATTGCAGAAGCTTTGGGGGGTGACCCAAAAAAGTATCTGGATCTAGTTGTGGTGCCTGAAGTGATCCATAACGGGACCTTGATGGTTGATGACATTGAAGACCAGTCAGAAACAAGGCGCGGCAAGCCCTGCACACATAAAACCTTTGGTGAGGACATTGCAATCAATGCTGGGAATACAATGTATTACCTACCTCTACTGGTTTTGATGAAGAATAAGGATAAATTTGATGACAAGACTTTGGTAAAGTTGTACGAAACTTACGTGCAGGAAATGATCAATGTTTCTTCTGGTCAGGCAACAGACATCGCTTGGCACAAAGGGATCGCGAATTCAGAGGACATAACAGAAGCTGAATACATGCAGATGTGCGCCTACAAGACAGGATGCCTTGCAAGGATGGCTGCAAAGCTCGGGGCAATCGTTGCTGGTTCAGATGACAGCACAGTGGAAAAAATAGGAAAGTTCGCAGAGGCGATAGGCGTCGCTTTCCAGATACAGGATGATGTGTTAAGCGCGTCAGGCGAAGCTTTCCAGAAAAAGAAAGGTTATGGTGATGACATAACAGAGGGGAAAAGGACGTTGATGGTGATATACACATTGAAGAAAGCCGATGGGAAAGATAAAAAAAGGCTGGTTGAAATCCTGAATTTGCATACAAGGGATGAAAAACTGATAACAGAGGCCCTGTTATTGTTGAAAAAATATGGGTCGGTGGATTACGCAAAGGGCGTGGCCAAGGAGATGGTCAAGAACACATGGAAGGAGGTTGACACTCTGCTAAAACCGTCTGACGCAAAGGAAAAGCTGAAAAAGTTCGTTGATTACTTGGTGGAGCGGGAAATTTAGGTTGTTAATTTTATGTCTCAATCCTACATCTGGGCGATAATTGACATATTGGCCGCGGTTTTGATAATCGTGACATCGCTCAAATCTACGGTATTGGTAGAGTTGGCGCTGCCTGTGATAATAATACTTGTCCTAAAGGGTGGATACTATGTTGTTAAGGAGTCCAAATTTAGGGCGATAATTTATTTGGCAGAGGCGATAGTGCTTGCGCTTTCGTACACTGGCTACATAATCCCTTCCATAGCAATATTCTTCGCTGTGTTGCTGTTTATCAAAGGTATCTACACGTTGGTTGTTGAGGGTTTGAGGCCCCTTCAAATGGGATGACAACAGAAGCGACATTGGAGAGCGAAACAAAAAAATGGCTGAAAGTTTTAGAGGAAAGGGTTTCCAAAGCAAAAGTTGTGGACAAAAAAGCGGCTGAAGAAATTAAAAATACGAAAGCCTATATACATGACAGCAAACACTTTTTGGATAAGAAGGATTTTGTCCGCGCCTTTGAAGCGGTAATGTATGCTTACGGCATATACGAGGCGTGTTTTAGGATGGGTTTAGTTCAGGAGGAAAAGTAGTCTCGCTTTATGATACTTTTTATACTTGGAATAATTGATCTTGCAACAGGCGTACTGTTGTTGTTGTCAATGATCCACCTACAGCTGGGCTTCGCAATAACAATCATCCATGCGCTTTTTATGTTAGGGAAAGGGTTATACAGCTTGGCATGGAAAAGCTATTTTGCGTCTTTTACAGACCTTGCTTCCGGCGGCATCCTGATATTTCTATCTCAAACAATATTCA
>DATDTO010000158.1:0-5605 GCA_035290825.1 archaeon | reverse complement strand
GTCCACAACCCATTTGAATTCCAGAAAAGGGATGTTGGCAGGCCGGAACAAAGGGCGATTTTGTCCATTCCCCCAAGGCTTTGCAAGATCATGATAAATTTCCTTGGGTTGAAAGGGGGTTTGGTCTTGGACCCATTTTGCGGGATAGGGACAATAATCCAGGAGGCTGCTTTAGCTGGTTACAGGATCAAAGGAATGGATATAGACAGGGAGTGCGTTGTGGCTGCGCGCAAAAACCTGGAATGGCTGGAAAAGGAATACAAAATAAGAATCCCGGAGATTGACAGGACAGTTTTCAAAGGCGATGTGAAGAATTTGACAAGCTATTTCTCCAAACATTCGGTTGATGGCATTGTTGCAGAACCATATTTAGGCCCTCCAGTAAGGGGTGTCCCCACGCCAAACTTCGCCAAAAATATAATACAGAGGATAGAACCTATGTATGACGCTTTCTTCTACCAGGCTTCGATAATTTTAAAACCTGGCAGGAGGATTTGCATAGTTACCCCAAAGTTCAGGACAGGGAAATACACAGTTGGGATGAATTTGAAATTCATGTTAAAGAAGTACGGCTTCAAGCCAGTTGACCCCTTGCCCCAAGAAATAGCGCACCAATACCCATACACAGATGCAGAGGAGCGCCACAAGATTATCAGGGAGATTAACATACTTGAAAAGACTAAATAAACACAGTGGAGGGTTAGAGGAACCGACACAGAGTGTTCTGCAGGTTCCCTAAGGGAGATTAATATATTGGAGAAGACGAAGTAAAGTATTTAAGTACGTAAGTGAATAGGTACTTATGGGAGAATTAAAGGTAAAAATCCAGGATGAAACAGAGGAAACATTTAGGCGAGTAGCCATGCATGAGTTTGGTTTCCAGAAGGGCTCAATTAGTTTGGCTGCCAATCAAGCGTTGGCACAGTGGGCAAGAAGACATGAAGACTTGAATAGGTTAAGAAAAATTGCAAAAGAAAAAATAAAAGATCCTGTAGAAGCGATGACTGGCATGATAAAAGGCATTAAAATAGATTCTGTTAAATTGAAACACGAGATATCTAAAGAAAGGGCTGAAAGGTGGAAAAAACATGTATCTCATTGATTCTAGCATTTTGTTAGAGCTTGTTTTTGGTCAGGAAAAGGCTGCAGAGTGCAAAAGCTTTATGCAGAAAGTAAAGACAGGAGAAATCAGGTGTTTTGTTTCTGACTTTAACATTGATAGTGTTCTATTGGCTATCTATAGACATACAAAAAGTATCAAGTTAATGGAGACTTTTCTTACATCAATGATAGAATTGCTAAACTTGTCTATACACTTTATTGGACTAGATGACAGAATAAAAGCAATTGGGCATATAGAAAAGTACGGTTTAGATTTTGAAGACAGCATGACCTTGCAAGCTGCCGCTGGAAGCGGTTGTACACATATAGTCTCTTTTGATAATCATTTCGACGATGTTCCAATAAAAAGAGTGGAACCAAAAGATTTGATTAAAGAATAGCGAGCATATGATTTTATTCAAGAAGAAGAAAGACAAAGAAGGTTTGAGAGCGACTAGTCGCTCTCGGTCTGTAAAGTGCAGGTTTATTGGAACCTTAATATGGGGTTTACTCTTACTGATTTTAGGCTTGCTAGAGTTGGCAAAAAGCTTAGGTTGGATAAATTTTCAGTTTAGTGTATGGTCGATAATTTTGATTGCTGGCGGATTAACTCTGTTTGCCAGTTTTGGCTGGAAAAAGTGACTTCAGCTATATAAAATTTACCTGCTTTTTATCAAAGATGACAAAGAAAATCCTTGTTGTAGATCCAGACGCACAGTTTACAGAAAGTTTTGGTTTGAAGCTGACTGAAAGAGGTTATCTTGTTAAGTGTGAACAAAGCGGGGAGAAAGGGTTGGCATCAATACCAACTTACAGGCCGGATCTGGTTTTTGTTGAGCGCACCTTGCCTGATATGGACTCTGACCAGTTTTTGTCGGGGGTAAGGTATCCAATGAGCAAACCAAACAAGGACGTGCCTATTGTGGTTATTGGGTCCCGCGCAAAAGACAAGGAGTTTTTAGAGATACACAATAATGGCGCAGATTATGTCATTGAGAAGCCATTCACAGATATCTCTGCGTTTAGAATAGTCGACTATCTCATAGGCGATATTTCTGATGAGGAAAGGGAAAGATTGGAAGCTTTAATTTAGAAGTTTTGACAGGTGTTTTCTAATCTCAGTCGCATCAACCTGCCCTCTCGTTTCCTTCATTACTTGACCAACTAAGAATTCCAATGCCTTCTTCTCGCCTTTTTTGTAATCTTCCACAGGCTTCTGGTTTGATTCCAAAACTTTTTTCAGGACAGAGTCTAAATCAACCTTTGTTTTTTCCAAATTGTGTTTTTTTATTATATCAACAGCGGATTTTTTCTCTTCAACCATTTTCCTGATCGCAAGCTCTGCGTTCCTGTCGGTTATTTTTCCGCCAGCAAAAAGCTTTAGCAAATCCACAATCCACTCTTTTTGCAATCCAGACTGTTTAAACCTCAAGTTATTCCAGTTCAAAGTTTTCTTCAAATCGCCTGCGATAAAGCTTCCAGCAATCTTGGGATCAATTTGTTTTGCTGCATGTTCAAAAAGGTCGGCTGTGTCTATTTCAGAGACAAGGGATTCAGCAACAGCTTCTGATAATTTATAGGAGTTAATAAACCTCTGGTATTTTTGGTCTGGAAGTTCTGGCAGCTCTTTTTTCATCCTTTCAGCAATAGCTTTTTGTACTGTGAATTTTGGGAGGTCTGGCTCGAAAATATAACCATACTCTGCTTCAGCTTCTTTGCCTCTCATCTCCTGTGTGCTTCCTATGTCAGGATTCCATGCACGCGTTTCTTGGCGGACTTGGACACCCCTCGTCACTAAACTTTTCTGCCTTATGATTTCAAAATTCAAGGCTTCCTCAACTTCCTTTGTCCCAGTGATGTTTTTTACCTCAACTTTATTGCCGCCTTCCAAACTTATGTTCGCATCTGATTTTAGTACAGCTTGAGATGTTGGGTCATAAACGCCCAAATATTCTGTGATCATTGTAAGTTTTGCCAGGTAAACCCGCGCCTCTTGCGGGCTTTCGAAGTCGGGTTCTGTCACAATTTCTATTAATGGTGTTCCAGCACGGTTGTAATCAATCAAAGTATATTTACCTCCAAGACCGCCAACGTGGATGACCTTCGCAGGATCTTCTTCTATGTGTATCCTTCTTATCCGGATTTTTTTGGATTTCCCGTTTACATTTATCTCCAGATGACCTTCTGAAGCTAGCGGGATTTCATATTGTGTGATTTGGAAATTTTTTGACATGTCCGGATAGAAATAAGTTTTCCTTGAGAAGAACATCTCTGGAGCTATTTTACAATTCAAGGCCACAGCAACCTTAGTGGCAAGTTCTATTACTTTCTGGTTTACTCTCGGTTTGGAACCAGGCATACCAAGGCATGTATCGCAAACCAAACTGTTTGGCTCTGGCTCTTCTTTCAGGTTTACACCATTTTTACAGCCGCAAAAAATCTTGCTCAGGCTATTCAACTGCACATGGGTTTCAAGGCCGATTTTTACTTTCATATAGGGAACCAAGGTTCCTCTAACCCTCCTTTTATTTTTACTTTCACAGATATTTCACCATGAAGATGTTATCTGTATATTTTCCTTTTATATTTATACCCTTTCTGATTCTTCCAAACTCTTTGAAACCCAGATTTTTGTAAAACCCCTGAGCTCTTCTGTTTCGACCAAAGACATTTAGTTTGATAATCTTTAGCTTCAATTCACTTTCTGCAACAGATATTATTTTGTTTGCTATTTTTGTCCCCAGACCTTTCCCAGTAAACTCCTCAAGCAAAACTATCCCAAAATCGCCAACGTGACCGGAGTCTTGGTCTGGGTTTTTTTCTATTGTGGTGCTAGCAATTACAGACTGATTTGAAAACCCTAACAAGTACACAGATTTTTTAAGCGTGTTTTTTTCAACAGCGTTTGCAACCCACCTTTCTTGCTCCTTCAATATAACTGGTGTTATCCTGTTAAGTTGGCCTCCGGCAGACAGGCTTTGTTTTATCGCTTTATTAAAAAATTTGTGGACAGTTTTATAATCAGATAATCTAGGGCATCTCAAAACAATTTTTTTTCCGTCAACCAAAAAAGAGTCTACGACTTGTCCTGGTTTCATCATCGATCATCTCTTGAAGGTTTTGTAAAATTGTGTTAGCCCGACAGCTATCAAGTAAGAGGCTATTAGATAGGGTATCAAAACCAGCCAAAACAGCCCATACATTCCAAACCCGTAAGCTGTTGTGAAAATCACAGGGACAGAGAAGAAGGTGAACCCTGTCAATTCACAGGATGTTGTCCCAACAACGGCGCACTGCTGCTTTGGCCCTGGCAAGATTAGGAGCAATATCACTAACAAAATCACTTTACCAATGCTTGGCTTGAAAATTTTTAGGGTCGACATACCTAACTCAAAAGCTTTTTTACCAAAGTTGCGAACTTTTTAATGGACGGCATTTCTTTTATTAAATTATAGAGCTGGCCTTTTGTGAATGTAGAGTATTCATGAGAAAGTATATTCCTATATTCTATTAAATACCCTAATTTTTTCTCAAGATCCCTATCTATTATTTTGTTTATTTGAAGCAGCCTAAAAGTGTCTTTGTATGTGGATGGTGTGCCAAAAGATTTAGCGAGGACAATTTCCTCCCCCAAATCTATTAACCTGTTTATTGCAGCAAAAACAAGCATGGAGGTTGAATAAAAGTTTCTTCTATCATCCAAATCCTTGTCGCTTTTGATTTCCAAGGATTCCAAATCCTTAAAAAACCTTTCAAGGTCAGAGATTATTACACCAATCCTTTCTTTATCAAATTTCATATTAACTGTTCAATGTATATTCTACATGCCTATCTAATAGATGTTTGAAGTCTAGATATTCTGTTACTGTCTTTACCTTCATTCTGTGAAGTTTGAGCCAATCCCTATTAAAAAGGACTTTCCCATCTTTAAGGACGCGGTATTGTATTAAGAGCGACAAATCTGAAAACAGTGAAACATCAAGTTTTTCAGAAGAGTTAGTCAGTATTTCTATTCTTTCTTCTTCTGTGAGGCCTTCCGCAACTACGCATATATCTATATCAGAGTATGGCTTGTTCGTTCCAGTTGCATGGGATCCAAACAAAAAAACAGCATTAACTTTTCCTATTTTTTTGATATCATCTACAACTTTATTTATAAGTTTTTTCATATTTATCTGCTTGTCCTCTTTATTCTATCGTATTTTTCCAATAAATAGCCAACTTTCAGGATATTTTTCTCTTGTAGATGGTTGCCCATGATGTGGAGACCCACAGGCATGCTGTTTACTTGGCCACAAGGCACTGACAGCATTGGTATGCCAGCAAGGTTTGGCGCGACTGTTAGGATATCCATTGCATAGTTTTCCAGCGGTGTTAATTTTTCTATTTCAGAAAATTTAGGCGCAATAACAGGCATGGTTGGCGCAACCAAGGCGTCCACTTTTTTGAAGGCTTTTTTGAAATCTTGGATGACCAAAGTCCTCACCTTCAGCGCTTTCATGTA
>DATDTO010000157.1:0-7220 GCA_035290825.1 archaeon | reverse complement strand
ATTTATAACAGGTCTTGGTGGATTTATTGGTTCCCACTTAGCTGAGCTGTTGTTAGAAAACGGAATAAGGGTTTACGGAACTGTCTATAATAACACCAGACGGATCAAGGAGATAGATGGTGACGTTACAGCAGAAAAGTGCGACATATTAGATAAAAACGGGCTGGAGCACCTTATAACAAAAGTAAACCCGGATTACATATTCCATCTGGCCGCCCAAAGCTTTGTCACACCTTCATGGAAAGACCCAGAACATACAATATTGGCGAATGTTATAGGAACATTAAATGTTTTAGATATCGCAAAAAGCTTGAAAATAAAGCCAAAAATAGCAGTGGCCTGCTCATCGGCAGAATATGGTTCTTGTGATAAGAAAGACATACCAATAAAAGAGGGCAAAGAGTTTTCGCCTTCTTCCCCATACGCTGTAAGCAAAATAGGGACGGATATGATTTCGTACCTATATTGGAAAACATATGGAATGGACATATTTAGGTTGAGGTTTTTCAATACAACTGGACCCCGAAAGGAAGGTGATGCATGTTCGGATTTCGCAAAAATGATAACCATAGCCGAGAAAGAAAACATAAACTCTATAAAGGTTGGATATCTAGATAGCATAAGAGACTATACGGACGTAAGAGATTCCGTGAAGGCTGTGTGGTTAATAATAAATAAAGGTAAACCTGGAGACGCTTATAACATATGCACTGGTAGGGGGTATAAAGTAAAGGACCTTCTGGATACACTGTTAAAAAGTTCAAACAAAAAAATAACGGTTAAATACGACTCATCTAAAACAAGACCTTTGGAGGACCCAATATTCGTTGGGGACAATTCAAAAATAAAATCATTGGGATGGAAACCTGAAATAAGTATACAACAAACACTAATAGATATATTAAAATACTGGAGGAAACGGGTTTAATTCTATGATTCAGAAAGTTAAAATATACGTTCTCGGCAGTTCCGGTTTTGTTGGCTCTGCTATAGAAAAGCACATGCTAAATAAAGGATTCCATGTAATTGGTATAAACCGCAAAAACTACGGGAAATACAAAAACACAGTGTGTGATATTTTCATAAACTCCAATGGGTCTTCTAAAAAAAAATTGGCAGAAGAGGATCCGCAGCTAGACTTTGAGTTGAACGTCCACACAACACTAAAAACAATTTTTGATTTCAAATTCAACAAGTACATCTTGATCTCCACCGTGGATGTTTACAACAATCTCGAGGAGGCGAAATATAATGATGAGACTACAACTATCAACCCATTAACATTGAGCAACTATGGTTTTGATAAGTGGGTGACCGAACAGTTAGTAAAAAAATATTGCAAAAGTTGGTTAATTTTTAGGCTTGGTGGAATGGTTGGTGGTGGACTGAAAAAAAACGCCATATATGACCTGTTAAACACAAAATCTCTCTTCGTGCACCCCGAATCAGAATATCAGTATATTAACACACGTGAGGTTGCCGAGTTAATTTACAAATTAAAAGACAGAAGTAAAGAACTATTCAACGTTTGTGGTGAAGGCACAATTAAGCTAGAGGATGTGGCTAAAACACTTAAAATAAAATTGGATAAAAGACTATACACCTTATCAAAACAATGTTACAAAGTTAACATTTCAAAAATTAAAAATCAGGTAAAAATAACCCCAACAAAAAAAACGATAGAGGACTTTGTAAGGAGTTATACTAAAGCCTAACAAGACCCTTGTTGTAATTTTCTTCAAACCATTTTATAGTCTTTTTGAGACCATCTTCTAATATGGTTTTGCATTCAAACCCAAGAAGCTTCTTCATTCTTATAACATCAAATACTTTTCTCATCTGCCCGTCTGGTTTTGTTGTGTCCCAAACTATTTTCCCTTTATAATCAACCAAACTTGAAATTGTCTCAACAAGCTGTTTAACCGAGGTCTCTGTTCCAGATGAAATGTTTATAATTTCTTGGCCGCTATAAGCTTCCGTTGCCTTGACAATGCACTCGGCGACGTCTTCAACATATACAAAGTCCCTTGTCGGTTTTCCTGATCCCCAGACAACAACTTCTGGAAGGCTGTTTTTTTTAGCCTCATAGAATCTTCTAATGAGCCCAGGTATCACATGGGAGTTCTCTTTGGTATAGTTATCATGTGGACCATACATGTTTCCAGGAACCAATGTTATCGCATTCATCCCATATTGCCGCCTATAAGCGTTTGATTGTATTACACTCATGGCCTTTGCCAGTGAATATGGGGCACTCTCTCTTTGTGGTAAACCTTTAAACAACATGTCCTCTGAAATAGGACTCACAGCATCAGCAGGGTAGCTACACCCACCAATACAGGTCACAAATTTGTTTACTCCAAATTGACAAGCCTCGTGAATTACAGATGTATTTATGATAAGGTTCTTATAACAGAAGTCTGCAGGATAATTTTTATTCGCCAGAATACCTCCGACATAAGCAGCGAGATGAATCACGATATTTGGCCTGTGATCTTTAAACATTTTCCTGACTTGGCTTTGTTCTACCAAGTCATAATCCTTAGAAGACAGCCCAACAACATTTTTGTAACCTTGTTTTTTTAACTGGCTCATTATGTTTGTACCTAAAAAACCAGTAGATCCTGTGACAACAATCTTACCTTCCATAAGTCAAAAGTTTGTATAATGTTTATCGTACATTATTGTATAACCTTTTATGAGCTCCTTAATACCGCCCTCCAGAGAGTGGTTGCATTTGAAGCCCGTTTTCGTAATCTTCTCATTTGAAATTATATAATTCCTTTTGTCTGGATCCTTCCCGATATCAGAGTGGATAACATGGAATTCCTTACCCAAAACCTTTTTCACAACTTCTTTCACCTTGTTGGCGAGCTCCTCCTTTGACAAATTTGCATCTTCAAGGCCCACATTATATGGCTGTCCATTCATCTTGTCAAAGTTTTCTATACAGTGTATAAAACACCTCGCAGCATCTCTAACATGAAGGAAGTTCCTTTTGAAGTGCTTCTCAAAAAGTACAATATAACCGTCCCTCAAAGCTTTGTAAACAAAATCATTCACAAGAAGATCCCTCCGCATTCTCGTGGAAAAACCAAAACATGTTGCGAACCTAAGTGTTATGGCATTGCCGCTTGACAAAAGCTCCCTTTCAGCAGCAACCTTTGTTTCACCATATAAAGAAATGGGTTCAAGTGGGGTTTCCTCTGTACAATAAACATCACCAGATTTTGTGCCGTACCCACTATTTGTTGTGGGGAAAATTATTTTTTGTTTTTTAGTCCTTATTTTGTTGAGCAAAGCAATGGCTTCATGGTTCACACGCTTTGTTAAATATGGATCAAACTCTGAGGCGTTTGCGCCAACTATAGCAGCAAGCGGTAAAATAAAATCAAATTTTGGTACAATATCCTTCAACAACTTCTCATTATTGACATTACCGTAGACAAAGTTAAAGTTTGTGTTGTGAAGAAGGTGGAAGAGCGAGTTTTGGTTATACATCAAATTATCTAAAACAGTCACCTCATACCCCTTGGCAAGCAAGGTTTCACATAAAACAGAACCAATGTAGCCTGCTCCACCAGTTACTAGAATTTTCATACTCATTATTTGTTAGTTGTTTATAAATCTTAAAACATCTGTTGTTACCAACAAACCCCCTCAAACCCACTAACCTCGTTTCTATCAAGAACCCTTCTACCCTCTATAACTATTTTATTCCTCATTTGCCTGAAATCGGTATCTTTTAATTTCCCAAACTCTTTCCAATCAGTCACTAATAAGCATGCATCTGAACCCTGTAAAGCCTCTTTGACGGAATTCACATAAGTCACATCGGGAAATAATGCCTTAGTGTTTTGGTTCGCCACAGGATCATAAGCCACGACAATAGCTTCAGAAGCCAAAAGCTCCGTTATTATATCCAATGCCGGAGACTCCCTTATGTCATCTGTGTCAGGATTAAATGCCAATCCAAGCACAGCAATTTTTTTGCCTTTAACATCTATTTTTTCTTTAAGCATCTCAACCATCTTCACCTTTTGTTTTTTGTTTATCTCAAGCACATCAGAAAGCAATTTTGGGTTATAACCAACCTCCTTTGCCTTGGCCACCAGAGCGGCCACGTCCTTAGGAAAACATGAACCACCAAAACCACAACCAGCCCTTAGGAAATGTGGTCCTATCCTATAATCCAAACCAACCCCTTCCATCACACTATAAACATCTATCCCCAGAAGCTTGCAGATATTTCCAACCTCATTTACAAAAGTGATTTTTGTTGCCAACATAGAATTGCTAGCATATTTTATCATCTCCGCTGTTTTAAGGCCTGTTCTCAGTTTCTTAGCACCAAATTTAGAGTATATGCTTTCCAGAACATCACCAGATATTTTATCATACTCTCCTATAACGATCCTATCGGGTTTCAAAAAATCGTCAAGTGCTTTGCCCTCCCTCAGAAACTCGGGGTTCATGCACACACCAAAATCTTTTCCAACCTTTTTCCCAGAAACCTTTTCAAGTCTCGGTATTACAACCTGTTCTGTTGTTCCAGGCGCGACTGTAGATTTCACAACAATGATTTTATACCCACCAACCTTTTTCAAAACTTTACCTATGTCTTCAGAAACCTTTTTTACATCCTCAAGATCAATTGTTCCATCCTTTCTTGATGGTGTCCCAACGCAAACGAATATGGCATCAGAAGATTTTACAACATCTTCCAGGTTTATACTCGCCTTCAAACTTTTCCCTATCGTCTTCTTCAGTGCGTCTTCAACACCAGGTTCATATATTGGGGAAATCCCTTTATTCAAATTGTCGGCCTTTTCTTGTGTCCTGTTCACAAGAATCGTGTTGTGCCCAGACAAAGCAAAGCCTAAACCACTACACAAACCAACATAACCAACACCAATGACAGAAATATTCATAAAATCATACTGTTCAAAGTTTCCCTGTATGTTTCAACAGTCCCTATATCCACCCTTTTTTCATCTTTTGCTAGCTCCACAGCCAACACCTTCGCACCTTTGGTTATCAAGTATTGTATGGCGTCTGTAAGTTGCTTTTCCCCACTTTGGTCAGGTTTCACATTTTCCAGAGCAGTAAAAATCTTCGGGCTGAAAATGTACACACCTATAACAGCTAGGTTTGATGGGGGGTCTTTTGGTTTTTCAATTATGCTCGAAACATCGTATAAACCATCTTCTTTCTCTTCACCAACAATCACTCCAAACCTTCTCGGATCCTCAACCCTTTGTACCATTAAGCTTATATCGGGTTTGAACTTTTCATGTATTGAGCAGAGTCTCTTTATAGGATCTTTATTAGAGACTATTATATCATCGCCTGCATTAACAAGAAAATAGTCGCTGTTGACAAAGTTTTTTGCACAATAAACAGCATCACCAAATCCCTTTGGTTCAGCTTGATTTACCCAAAATATGTTAGAGTTTTCTATCATCTGATAGAATTCCTTAAGAAGTCCAGCGGTGTCATTTTTCTTTTTACTTTCCAACAAATTAACAAACTCTTTATCTGGGGTGAAATGATCTTCTATCGCTCTTTTACTCTTTCCAGCAATTATGCAAAATTCCCTGAAGCCAGCTTTGTGAAGCCGTTCAAAAAGGACCTGCAAGAAAGGTTTGAGAACCACATTACCGTTTTCTTTACAAAAAACGGGTAACATCTCCTTTGGTTGTTCCTTGGTTGCTGGTAAAAGCCTTGTTCCAAGTCCGGCAGCCGGAATTACAGCCTTCTTGATCATATAATAATTCTCCAAATTATTTTTTCGAGCCGCCATTTACCCAAGTGTTGTGCCATTCAATAGCCTTTTTAACACCCTCAACTATTGTTGTCTGCGGATCGTACCCCAAAACCTTTTTGGCCTTTGATATATCTGCAATATACCTTATAACCTCACCTGTCCTAGGATCTTTGAGGATTATTTTATTTTTTCCATTGAGTAAAGTTTTTATTAGTTGTGCCACCTCAAGTATTGATGTTCCAAAACCAGATGCCAGGTTGAATGTGTTGTTCTTTACTTTACCAAAATTCTGTATGGAACTCATTATCCCAGAAACACAGTCATCAATGTAAGTGAAATCTAAGAGCTTCTCTTTACCATACACAATCAAGTCCTGTCCAGATTTAACCAATCTTATGAACAGCGGAACAACCCTGTTACTATTATCATACATCCCGTAAACATTTGAAAATCTGAATATTATATATCCCAATCCATAGCACTGGTTGTAAGAGTGAACCAGAGCCTCACCACCTATTTTTGATGCTGTGTATGGACTTTCACAGTTTTTTACAAGTGCATCGTCTTCACTATGGATTATTTTTTCTGAGTTGCCGTAAACCTCCCTACTAGACGAAAAAATAAATCCTTTTACCGCACTTTTCCTTGCAAACTCCAGCACATTAAATATGATTTCAAAATTCTCTTTGGCAAGCTCCGGGTTCACGACCAAATCATAAACACGCGCATGCGCCGCAAGATGAATAATAAGCTCAGATCTGGGCAGGCTATCAACAAACTTCCTGTCAAGCAGGCTCCCCACCTTTGTTATAGAATTTACTTTTTGGTTCCACTCGTTTTCTCTGGAATCAACACCAACAACATCATATCCCAATTCAAGAAGTTTTTCACACAACCTAGTTCCAATAGTTCCGCTGCTTCCGGTAACTAATATTTTTTTAAACATATAGAATTAATTGTGTTTTAGAATATCTCGAATCCCATCTTCCAACCCATATTTTGGTTTATAACCTAAATCTTTGCTGATTTTGCTGATGTCTGCAAGTTGCGTGGCAATGTAATTCTTAACAGGCATCTCAACATATTTCGCCTTAACACTTTTACCAAGGACCTTGTTGATTATATCAACCAAAGAATTCAGGCTCGCACACTTTCCCGTTCCTACATTATAAATTTCACCAAGCAGTTTTTTCTTCGATTCCATTGCCAGAACATTTGCCTGGACAACATCCTTGACATAGGTCAGATCCCTTGTCTGTTCGCCGTCGCCATAAATGACAGGGCTTTCACCTTTTTGTATAGACAAAAGGAACTGGGTAACCAAATTAGCATAAATGCCCTTGCCGCCCTCACGTGGACCATAAATGCTCATGTATCTCAAACCAACAGTCTCAAGCCCATATTCTCTACTAAACAAGACTGCGAGATGTTCGTTCATCAACTTTGTAGAAGC
>DATDTO010000156.1:0-13532 GCA_035290825.1 archaeon | reverse complement strand
CCACATAATCAATGGCGCAGCAAAAGCAATTTTAGGCAAGCATGCATGGCAGGCAGGCACCCACAAATCAGTTGACAAAGCGCATGTTGACATATCACACTACAAGGGTCTCGACGAGGAAGAAGTCAAGAAAATCGAGGACCTGGCAAACAAAATTGTCCAGAAAAATATACACACAAAAAGCAATTTTGTCCCAAGGCTTGAAGCTGAGAAAAGGTTTGGGCTTGGTATATATCAGGGCGGTCATATTCCTGAAAAAGAGTTGAGAATCCTGGAAATTCCAGGTCATGATATCGAGGCTTGCGCAGGAACCCATGTTTCAAATACAGGCGATATAGGAAAAATAATAATTGTTAGCACAGAGAAGATACAGGATGGTGTTGTGAGGATAACAATAAAGGCAGGCAAGGCCGCGATGGATTATTTGAACAAAACCCTCGACACAGCAACAACAATTGTAAAGGAGATTGAAAAATCTGGACTTGTTAAAATATCAGAAAAATATTTTGACCCAGAAAAGGCGAGCCACGAGCTCCAGGCCTGTTCAAAAATATTTTCAGTGCCTCTTGATCAGCTAAAAAACAATGTTGAGAGGTTTTTATCAGAAACCCTTTTGGTCAGCAAAAAGCTTGGAAAAATTAAAACCCACCAAGCAAAAACCCTTTCTGAAGCCTGTGAATATTTGTTCGGGTTGTGGAAATCCCATAAAAAAGAAATGGAGAAGCTAAGCCTCGAATCGGCAAAGTTTGTTGTGGATGAGGTGATATCCAAGGCAAATGCCAACAAAGTTTTTGAGAAAGTTAACTTGGACAGAAAGGAGCTCATAGCCACAGCCTCTGGAATACTGGCGAAAAAGCCAGAGCTCACAGTGATTTTGGTAAACACACAAGGCGACATGGTTGTGATGAGCAACAAAGAGGACTGCACTAAAATAATGAAAGAGCTTTCCCAGAAATACGGCGGTTCAGGCGGCGGGAAACCAAACTTTGCGCAGGGAAAGGTTGATACAAGCAAGTTAGATTTATGACAAAGCAAATTTTGAGGGTTTATCTAAAACCGGAAGCTCCCAGGGCAGAGATCACACGGCTTGTCCATGACAATATAGCATCGTACATGGGCTGCGGTTGGGACATTGGAAGGAAAAAATCTTACATAGATTTGGGTCTGGAAGATGAAAACCAACTTTCTGGTTATAAACAAGCAATTCTAGAAATGGTTAGAGTGACTTTTTGAAATATGATAACTGAGTTGACAGGAAAAGATTTGAAATCGGCATCAAAGCTGCTTGTTGATTATTGGAATAGTCGTGGCATGTCACAGTATACAAATGGATATGCAAGAAAATATCTGTCCCAAGGGCATGCTAAGGAAATAAAATTTGACAAATTCTTTGTTCTAAAATCCGCGACCCAGGATGCAGTTGCCGTTGTTTCTCTGATTGTATATGATGGCGACGTTGCTGAAATAAGGGATTTTGTTGTGGACAAAAAATATCGCGGTAAGGGGTACGGTAGGAAAATTGTGGAAGAGCTGATAGAGAAAGCAAAAAAACTAAAAGTCAGAAAATTGTTCTCCCTGGCCTCTGACAAAAACACAGGATTTTACAAACACCTCGGCTTCAAAAAAGAAGGCGTCCTTAAGGACCACTTCTCAAAAGGGGAGGACTTGACTATATTCAGCAAATTCTTATAACGGTTATAAAACTAATTCTCAACTATAGTCATGGTAAATCCATTTCTAATCCACTCAAAGGACAAGGTTCCAGAGGAACCACAATTGCAGGAGATTTTTGTAGACCCAGAACTTAGGAAGAGAGTAAACAGGGCAGAGGAAGAAAAACTTAGACAAGCTTTAGAAAGGCTTACACGACTCGAATATTATGGATGGCCTCTTGTTAGTAGGGTTGAAATGTTCTATAGGTATGCTCTTCAACACATGTCAAAGGCAGATGGCCCAGTAGAAGTTGCAAGTGAAACGTTTGTTTGGGGATTCTCGGTGTTTGATGATGTTAAAAGAGTAAGAAAGCATGAATTTGAGGCATTTCTTTCTAGACAAAGGGATTCCAGAAACTTATACATACAACTTGATACGATAGAAAGAAGCGGACAGACACCAGAACAAGCAATGGTTGTATTACACCATAATCTTGTTGATCAAGGCAGATTAAAGGCTTGCGATTTTGTTGATATAGAGGCAAAGGACAGAGAATGTCATCATATTCCATCAATGATTATTTTAGGGGAAAACGATATTCAAGACCTTTCCATATTGTACCAAAAACACGGCGGACGGATTCCTTATAACGAGATAATCAGACGCCAGCTTTTAGCTGGAAATATAAAGATGGTGCTGGAGACTAAAAGAAGAATGGCCGAGCTGGTTCCAGACAAGTCAGAAGAAGGTTGGTACACCTTTCTCGGTGCTTGTTTTCATGAGTGGAACGAGCCAGCTGACAGGGTTACATGGTCTGCAGGCAAACCTTATGACGAAGTGAAGTCGGGATCTGTTGACAGGTTTAGGAAGTCTAGAGTGTTTAGGGACTTGATGTGGGATAATAGGGAAGAAATGTATAAAGTTGTTAACGGTTTCATGACAGACCACACAACTAACATGTTAAGAGTTGGAAAAGATGAGTATATAGTCAGGTTTAGGGGAAAAGGAAACAGAACAAAATTCATGTATATGAATATTCCAGACAGCGAAGCCAACCAATACAGGTCAAAAATTTCCGGTGAGTATGATCTCACGGGACATATGTTATCTGGACCAAGCTCTTTGGATCCTCAAATACGGGGGTTGTTGGGTAGAAGATACACTAAGTTTTCACCAGAAAAAATCTAACCGTGGTATATCTCTTCTTTAGGGTCTTCTGATATCTTGATGGTTTTCCAACCGTCCTCGATTGTTTTGAAGATCTTTTTTAGACTCTCCTCAATTTGCGGCCATTTTGCAAAAACAGCTTTTATGAACTCTGCATCCTCTTTCCGGTTGTGCTCAAAGCGGAGTCGGATCCCTTTAGAGTAGATGCTGTTCAGTTCCTTGTAAAGCGCATAGCAGTCCTCAGTCATGCCCTCAATCATCTTCTCAATGTGAAGCATGTCCGGATCTCCTCCTTCCCTTGGAAAAATCATGGCCTCGATTGTTTTGGAGACATCAAAAACCTTTTCTGTGATATCATTCCTTATTGTTTGTAAACTCATTTCCTCATCGTCTTTTTTCAGAACAAGTTCAAACCTCTCTGCAATATCCTCGAGGTTAGGCAGGCCAAACTCCTTTTTTAGTTTTTCAAAGTCAATCATAGGCACCAGATAGAAATTAATATATCCCAAGCTTAAATAAGTAGGTATATGAAAGAAGGTAGCAAAAGGGCTTTAGGCGCAATAATTGTTTTGATAATGTTATTTTCAATCGCAGGATCAGCTTTGTTTTATACTCAAACCCAGCAACCTGAGCAGGAGCAGCCGAAAACAGAGATACAACAAATAACAGAGAGAGCACTAACGGCCGATGAGCGGTTATTTATTCTTAGAGCTGGTGGAGTGGTTGTCGAGTATACATACAAGGACCTCAACTATACAAGGAAGACAGAAATTGAGGACTTCATCCTGAAAAAAACAGAGGGCAAGGCGATACTTTCTGAATACAAATCTGAAGAGGATAAACTGGAAATGATTGGGATAGACCAGACAAACCCGCGCGCAGCTGAGGTCAGAAATATGAAAGAAGCAGACTCGTCAGCACTTTTTGATAACTTCTGCCAGCTTGTTTTAGCCCAGCCAAAACCGCTTGACTGCACGCTGAAAGGGTTGAATATTGGCGGACAGCCTTCACCAACAACAAACACATCTGTGCAAAACCAAACACAAACCGCTTCTCAGAACAGCACACAAAACAATACACAACCAACCTCAAATGCTACAGCTCAAAACCAGACTGCAACTCAGAACAGCACACAAATAGGTGTAAACTCCACGCAGCAAAGCCATCCACAAAACTCAACACTTAACCAAACACCGGCCGCTTCTAAAAACGCAACCCAAAACGAGACAAAATAAAACTTATTAGCGGAATACCGGATGCTACCCTAAGCTCAATAATTTAAATAGCATAATTAAGACTTTTATTAATGATTACAATAGATAAACCGAAATACTGTAAAGAACTCGCCGAACTTGTGGGAATAATTCTAGGCGATGGGTCTATTTTTGTCAAAAAGTATTCAATAAAAAATACTGTAAATCAAATAAGAATATGTGGTCATATACAAAATGATAGAGATTATCTTTTGAACTTTGTTAAGCCTTTGATAACCAATTTATTTAAAATTGAACCTAAGGTCAAACTCTTCAAGAATTCTGCAATATACATTTGTATAGATAGTAAAGAACTTGTTGAGTTTTTGATTAGAATAGGATTAAAACCAGGAAATAAAGTTTTAAACCAAGTAGGGATACCTTCATGGATAAAGGAAAATAAGAGCTATACGAAAGCGTGTATCAGGGGTCTTATGGATACAGATGGTTCCATCTACGAATTAAAAACTCATTGGAAAGGCCTGATACAGATTAGTTATAAAAGTTATAGTAAAAACCTCCTAGACGACGTTAGAAATGGGCTACTTGACTTGGGTTTTATTGTTTCTAAAACATCGAGTAATCGTATTTATATAACTAGGAAAAAAGAGATAATCAAGTTTTTGAACGAAATAAACTTTAATAATATCAAGCATAGAATAAGGTATAACAATATAGCCCTGTCGTCTAGTGGCCAGTTATAGAGGTTTGACTTCTATTAACCCATTAAAGGATAGTGGGCTTTGGTTTTCACAACTAAAGCTTTGAGGGACAAAGGATGGAAAATGAGTTAAAGGTCGAAGTTGACATCAGTCAACTTCCAGCCGAGTTATCATTTTCGGTCTGTTAACTCCCTGTGAAAAAAGGCACCCATTGACCCAGGTTCGAATCCTGGCAGGGCTATAACCAAAAAGTATCTGTTGGGGCGGAAATTTGCTCGAAAGTAATCGATACAAAAACTATCACGTTTGGATGGGCTATTAAACCTTTTCTTTTGGTCCATCTCCAATAAAAACGTGGCGGTTAGCACTTTTGACAGTTTGCCTGCATGCTGCTTTCGCAACCAAATGACTTAGTCCAAATGTTAATCCTATAGAGGCAAAACCACAATAAGATCCTGTCCTGTAACCAGAACTAAAGTTTTCTAAACTATCTATGTGATACGGAGATTCTAAATAGTGTTCATCTGCATAATTTCCGAGATCTTGGAATTCTCCCATTAATTTATCAAAACTGCTTTTTTCATGCAATATTCTACAAACATATGTAGGTTTTTCTACAGCATCTGTATAGCCTTCCCCCAAACCCAACCAAAAACTAGATGACCACACAAGATCAAGATACCTCTTCATACAATTTTACTCACCCCGTTAAGAAACCTTATCCCCTTTTGGGTAAGAGTGAACGATGTCTGTCCAAGTGGCCTTACTATGCTTACATAGCCGCCATCTATAATGGTCCTCATTTGCATTGCAAGGGATTCAGATGTCGCAGCTCCAAGTAAAGAAGCAAGATCCGAGTGGCTAGCAATGTGTTTGATCTGGATGAACTCCAATATTCTTCTGTCCTTCTCTGCAATGGGATCCATAAACGACCGTGCTATTTATAAATACTGTTTATAATAATTAGTATAACTTTTAAGGTTTATATGGCGGTAATAGGGTTTTCAATAAAAAGGATGGACGCGAGGAAAGATAAAGATCAGGCTAACTCACAGATAACAGTAAACTCAACTCCAACCATAGTAGAGTTGAAGGAAATCGATATACCTTCCTTATCTAAAAAAGCCATATCAATACAATACGAGTTCATAACAAGATATGAAACCGATGTAGGGACAATAAAGGTCGAAGGCGACTTGTTATATCTGTCAGAGAACGGGAATAAGGAAATATTGGACAAATGGAAGAAGGATAAGACATTGCCAGACGGCGTTTCTTTGGAAGTGTTGAACACACTTTTCAGGAGATGTTTGACAAAGATAGTCTCTCTTGCAGAAGACCTACAGCTTCCACCACCAGTGCAATTCCCAATCCTGAAGTTGAAATCAGAAGAGCAGAAAAATAGTTAATTCTAAATACTCTAGCCCTTGAAAAACGAGTTAAGCCCTGTGACCTTTTTGCTTTCTTTGAGCTTTTCTAAAGTTGAATTGATCCTGTCCTCGCCGAAGTTGTGGTTTTCAACCAATATTCTTTTAAGCTCAGCCCCATCCAAAACCTTCTTCTCTATCTTGATGTCAGCTGTTGGTGGGTTCTTGAAGAAGTCAAAGAGTTCCTCTAGCCGGATTTCTGAGCTCCAGTTCACTGCCTTTTTAACATTTTCTAAGGTCTTCTCTTTTTTAACAAGTTCCAAAGCCTTTTTCGGGCCGTAGCCTTTTATTCCTGGATCAAAATCTGTGCCAACAAGTATACCAAGCAAAATTAACTGGTCTTGGTTTACTCCAAGCTGGGCCAATACACTATCCATCTCCACCAACTCTGGTGTGACATCTGTATATGCCTCTTTTCCAGCAACCTTCTTTTTCCCAGACAATGTAAGGTTGCGGACAACCCTTTCTGCCCCAAATAGAAGGGCGTCCCAATCCTGCGTTCCGACAGCATAAACCTCTTTGTTTTTCACATAATGTATTGCCTGCGCTTCCCCTTCTGATGGGGCTTGAACCCAGCTCACTCCCATCGCATCCAACAATTTTTTCGCCTCAGCAATCATGTCAGCTGTAACCTTGGATGCGCCCTGCGAATACTTCCTGACACCTTCTGCATCTCCAGTTGACAATGCCTCCTTCCATTTAACCTCAGCTTCGGCCCTTATCTTCTTTCTTTCTTCCACTGTTTTCATTTTAAATGGTGGCGGCTCCCCGTCAAAAACAAAGATTGGTGTGATACCAGTCTCCAAAAGCTTTGATGTCCTGTAAAAGAGCCCATAAAGGTGAGAAGTGACATTGCCCTTAGAATCCCGCAAAGGCTCGCCTGTGAACCTGTCCCTGATAGAGGATAGAAACTGGAAGATCGTGTTGAACGCATCTATTGCGATTTTCTTGCCCCTGAGGTTTTCTAAAGTGATTGGTTTCGAAGCAACCAGGCTACCAAGATTTACACCCATAACTAGAATTAGAAAACTTGTTTAAAATACTTAGGCTGATGGTTTAGCCAGCATGCGCGGATCAAAGTCCATTGAGATGGTTTTCAGGAGCCCGACAGCATTTCTTACAGACAGCCTGTATCCAGCCACCTCTGCTATTTGTACCCTGCCGTTTTTGCCTTCAAATTCATCAACCTTTTCCAAAATGCGATCATATACATCAAAAGACCGCGGGTCATCTGTCATCCCGCACACATCCACGCCAATCACATGCTTACTTCTGAATATTGACTCAAGTAGATGGTATAATTCTGGCAATCTCATCTGGCCTTGGTCCCACGCGCTTCCATAAGAGGCGCTTACCTCTCGCGGTGACAAAACATCGACATCTATTGTGACGTAAACCAAATCGTCTAAAGAAGCTAACAATTCCCGCCCGGTTTCTGGATCAAATACACCAACCCTTTCTGCTGATCCCCTCACGCCCTTTATTTTTTCTACTAACTCCCTTGTTTGAAAGGAGAAGCACATATCATCGTCCCTAACAGGCTCGCCTTTAAATTCCTTTTTGATGTGGGAAAGAAGCTTGGAAGTTGTTTCCTCCAATGATCTCCTGCCATCAACTATAAAGAAACCCCTTTCTGAATTTTTCCCAATATGGATCACATTCAATAAGCTTGTGTCGTGGACAGCGTGAAATAAGTGGTTGTTGCAGTCTATAGTGTCCCCATATGTCTCGCCATCATGGCCCATATCTAGGTGGTTATCAAAGCTGGCCACAGAAAAGAAAAGGTGTTTGGGGTAAACCCTGTTCATCAATATCCCATAAGTGAGGTGGTGATGTTTGCCATGCCCAACTAGCCTAGCTCTTAATCTGTTATCAACTCCCAAAATGCGCTCCTCCTCGACTATGGTTGAACCAACGAGGTCTGATTTGCGCACTTTACAAAGAGTTGTCGGCTGGCCACCATCTAAAACTAAATATCTGTCAATGTCTACTTCAGCAGACTGTATACCTCTCCGGCTACAATATTTTCTTATATTAGGATCTGTGACATAGCCGATCGGTCGGGTATATTCTAATTTCATAACTAGAAATAGATCTTAGTTATTTAAGGCAATAAACAGCTAATCGGGCCTGTTGTCAGAACGCATCTCGATGTTAATTTTGATGTCCTCAGGAAAAGCAATCCTTGTTATCTGGCGCATAACCCTTTCGTTAGAACCAACATCAATGACCCTTCGATGGATCCGCATCTCCCACCTGTCCCATGTTGCATTACCATGGCCTGTTCCATCGCCTGCTGGTGTTTTTAGCACTGGGATTTTCAACCTTCTAGTTGGCAAAGGCATAGGTCCGCGTACAGAAGTCCCGAGTTTTTTTGCAATCTCTTTTATCTGGTTGCAAATATCCTCGATTTCCTTATGATTTCTTCCAGCCAGTTTTATGCGTGCGAACTCCATATACTATCCAATAAAGTAAGAATAAATTTCCTATCCTTACCTCGATCTAATATTAATGACAAGCCTATTTTAAATATCTATCTCTTGGACCTCTGCTTGTGCGTTCTAGCTTTGCTTGGCCCTGGTTTGCATGTTTCTGTCCTTCTAGGATCGTAAGCTATAAGGTTCCTGTCATAAGCAATAAACTTCTCCCTTAGCTCAGGGGAAAACTCCATCAAGCCCTTTGCAACAGATTGCCTTACTGCATCTGCCTGTCCCATTGGCCCGCCGCCTTGAACATTAACTTCAATATCAAATTTTCTCCATGCATCGCCAGCCAAAATCAACGGTTCCCTTACCCTCAGCCTAAAAATCTGGTCTGGGAAAATGTCCAAAGGGATAGAGTTTATTTTCACACTTCCAGAGCCTGGCTTAAGCCTTGCCCTAGCAATTGCCCTTTTCCTTTTTCCAGTTGTGACAATGATGTCAGACTTCTCTTTCTGCTTCTGCTTTTTTTGTGCCATATAAATCAAATATTACTCTAATATGCGCCTTGAATATTTAAATAGCGCGTGTATAGTAAAAATCGAAGGCTATGGGAAAATACGCAGACGATTTTGAGTTTGAAAGGCCCACATTCGATGTCAAAGCTCAGTTTGATCACAGCATGGTAGACCTGCAGATAGAAGGGATTAAGCTGGAAGTTAAGGAGGCCAAATACCCGCAGATATGGGGCGTCCAGCAAGGCGGTACAATAAGCACAACATCGACCATTTACGAAAACAAAATATTTTTTGGGACAGCTGACGGTCAGGTTTATTGCCTTTCCCTTGATGGTAAGTTAATCTGGAAATACCAAGCAGGGGATGTGATAACTTCAATACCTTCAATCTCTGAGGGTAAAGTTTACTTTGGTTGCTTTGATGGGAATTTGTATTGTTTGGATATCCAAGGAAAGGAATTGTGGAAAACCAATCTAGGCGATAAAATTGGGGCGCAGCCAGCAGTGGATGGAAACAAAATATATATTGGATGTAAAAATGGATTTCTATACTGCTTATCTGCAGAAGGCGAAATTTTGTGGAAATTTGATGCGAAGGAACCAATAGGCTCTGTGGTTGTTTTTGATGAGGAGAAAATATACCTTGCCTGTTATGCGAACAAGCTCTATGCCTTGTCAAAAAATGGCGAGAAGGTATGGTCCTACACATTCAAAAGCGTTCCTGGCGCACCGACAATTTACAAGGACAATCTATATGTAAACTGTTTCGATGGGGGCGTCTACGCTTTGACAAAGAAGGGCGAGTTTTTGTGGAAACATGAATTGGGGACACCTGTTTCACAAGGAAGGGGGCCAGTTGTTGAGGATGGTATAATCTATTTGGGTGATTTTGATGGGAAAATAACTGCGCTAACTACAAAAGGAGAACTTACTTGGAAGTATCAAACCAGCGACATGATTTTTGCAAAAGGTGCGATAGAAGGCGATAAAATATATTTTGGAAGCACAGACGGTTTTTTGTACGTCTTAAATAGGAAGACAGGTAATCTTATTTGGAAAGCGCATGCAGGAGGCGCAGTAGCGGTCGGTGCATGCATAACAGAGGATTCTGTTATTGTGGGTTCTTGGAATTCCTATCTTAGCTGTTTCTCAAAATCTGGGGAGTTAAAATGGAAATTTCAGGCGAGCACAAAGCCACCATCCCTTGTCAATGTGCAGACAAAGGTTGAATTCAACAGAAAAATAATAGACGCGGAAATTTTGAACACGCCTCTAGGACAAGTTTACAGGTCCTCAAGAAAGGACTTGCAGGAAACAGTCCACACATACGGGGCTTTGAGCGGGACTTATATTGATTTGGAGTCAAAGAATTACACAGGCAAAACAAGAAGAAGGTACGGCTAGCTATCCTTTCTTTTTGTAAAAAGAAAGTATACAGTACCCAAAGAAAAACATTTTGCCAAAAATTAAATTAGTATTTCTTCCCTGTGATCTCGCTGCAAATTTCGCCCAAAGAAATGAATTTTCCAGAAAGGTTGTTTTCTGAAGCTTTTGGTTTTGTAAACTTTTTGTTCTCCAATTTTCCCGGTTTGGACAAGTAAACAGTGAGTCTCTTCAAAGCTGCGCGGCCTTTTGGATTTTTTGGAAGCATTCCACGCACGATCCTCTTCAGCATGCGGTCTGGTTGAGATGGGTAGAAAGGCCCGTGGTAAGCGTCGCCTCGTTCTGCTTTGGTTGTGTAATGGTCAATTGTTGCCCGCGGCCTACCAGAGATCACTGCTTTCTCAGCATTGATTATAAAGACCACATCACCTTTCAAAAGCGTTTTGGCTAAGCCAGATGCCAACCTTCCAACAATCTGGTTATCCGCGTCCAAATAAAATTCTGCCATAATCATCCCATTAACCTTACACCCTTTCCATCTGGGTGCTGTTTAACTAACTGATCAATTTCCAAGCATTTTCCGCCGGCTTTTTCTATTTTTTGTTTTGAACCGCCAGAAAACTTTAAAGCAGCCACTGTGAGCGATTTTGAAAGTTCCCCTGTTCCAAGTACAGTGCCAGGCACAACAATGGTCTCCTTGCCTTCTGTAAGTTTTTCCAGCCTGTATAAATTCATTTTAAAACCAACCCTTCTAGGCCTGTTCAGCCCTTTGGCCACAGCTTTCCATATTGGCTGCTCCTTGTGGTCGAGCTCAATTATCAAATTTTGCAATTCCTGGTTTTTGTCCCTAAGCTTTAAACTCATATCAGAATAATAGTCTGCTATATTTATAAATTAGTTTATGTCAATCTGTAACCTCTTCTTCGAGTATTGAATCCTTTTCTGAAAGCAAAGAAGCTATTACAGACGGACCATATGATAACCCTCTTTCATGTATAAGCCTTCTAGCCTCCCTTTGTCGCTCGCTTGTTAGTGTTGATAGTCTTCCGGAAAGTAAACTTAGAGCTGCAAGAGGTATTACGAGAAAAATTCGCTTAAACTCTTCTAAGAAATTCAATCCAATAAGATCAATATCTTCTGTTAAAGATCGTTGAAGATCGCCGTTATAGTGGCCTTGAGCTATTTCGGAGAGCTCCGCAATTCTAGTTTTGTGTTTAAAATAAGCTAGATAAGTGCCGTCTTGGTGTTGTTGTCTAACTAGAAGGAGCCTGCACCTTGGATCTAATGTATTACCACCTACAATTGGTTCTGAATATCCTCTCTGTAGTGCCAGTCTCCTGAGATCTGAAAAATCACCCTCAATTGCCTCTTCGTAAATCTGTGCACTCTTTCTAGAAAGATCGGCGAGATAAAGTTTTCTAGTATATTGTCTCATACATATATGATTGTTATAAGAAATAAAAGTTTATGCGGGAGGCAGGATTCTCGATACTCCCTGTAAATATAGGGGAGGGGTGGGAACCGTAGGTTTCCACTTTTCGAACCTGCGAAGGCACTAAGCCACAGGATAACTTTTGTCACGGTCTTCAAGACTGAAGACTCAATACTCAAGACAACTTGAGTCCTGCTCCTTTGGCCAGTTCCAGACTGAAACAGATCTGTAGATCAGGTTCCAACCTCTCGGAAACCCCCGCATCATTAGGTTATATTTGTATAAGAATATAAATTAACCAAACTTTAATATCTCATAATGCGCCGGTAGTATAGTAAGCCTTTTCTGGGAAAAGGGCTTAAGCCAAAATAGGAGGCTATTTTTGCTTCGCAAAAATTACGCCTTCCAAAAGAAAAGGTTTTGTACACTGGTAGAATGCGGCCTTGCCAAGAACCCTTTTCCACATGAACTTGCAAAAGCGTTCACGGAAAAGCGCAAACAGGCTGCGACCCGAGTTCGAAAGCGGTCTTGTATTAAAAACTCAAAACTGAGGACACAAGACAGTCGACCATCTCGGCCGGCGCACTAACCAAAAATGGAACCAAAACCAGCATTAGCAGACTCTTCTTGTTTTTCAATTACGTCCACAACCTTTTCTTTTTCTGCTCCTGTGACCTCTGAAGCCACATCTTTCAAAAGTTTTCTGGCCTCTTCCAAAGCTTCATCCGAGCCTTGGATATCCAAGTAGTAAACATCCCCGCTCAAGCCAAGCGATTTGGAATCGCGGAAATTTATTGACTGCCTTGAAACCAGGTCGTTTTTGAAAACAATGTCCCCAGCCTTGCTGTAATTCTCTTTCTTAACCAAAAACAAAATCCTCATGTTCAAAATACTCCTTCACTGCTCTTAGCAGGTCTTTGTCCTTGTAGTTTACTAATTCCTTTGTGCTAAGTAATTTAAATCCTTTGGATATGGAGTCGGCCATGTGTGTGGCAATGCCTCTGGACTTTAGGGTTTCTGCTTTCTGAGAAAGCGCGCCCTTAACCTTCTCCTGTGCTGAGATAAAATCCCTCTTCACCTCAGCGATCCATTTATCGCCTTCAACCCAAACGCGTCCATGTTTGTATTTCTTCAAAAATTCTTCAGAGTGTTTTATTGAGAATATCGGCGGGCCCACAACACTCCTGACATTAGGCAGATTCCAGACGCTCAACTCAAGCAATATCACACAATCCTTTTCGCTGCACCAGACATCCGACCCTTGGCATACAAAATCATTCTCCTGTAATATGTCAACCAGCCTGCGTGCCGTCTTTCTTAATTGTGGGTAAACAATATCTTCGACTATAACCTGTTTCCCATCACTTTCCTCCGGTCTTGAAAATTTGATGCCGAAAAAAAGTGTCCCTCTTTTGCTGATTTTAGAGGCCAACCCCTTTGTATTAACTGAGGCCGCGACAAAAAAGTTTTCAGAGGGTTTTGACAAAAGCTGCCTGCATACTGTGACAAATTTTACAAACCTGCCTGGCGACAGCGCAGCGGCCACATTCCTTTTCGGATCAACTGGGTCAATCACAACCAGCGGTTGGCCATAAAATTCTTTTTTGTCGCCAGAATA
>DATDTO010000155.1:0-11919 GCA_035290825.1 archaeon | reverse complement strand
CCACCGCCTATCAAACCAACCATATCATAAGCTTTAACCTCTTTCGCTTCAAACAACCTAAACTCTTCAAAAGTTTCCATGTCACCTGCCCTTTTTCTGGCTTGCCTTCTTTGGAACCTGATCTCAGGTTTGGCTCTCAGGTAGAGCAAGGCTAGATTTTCCCCGTACCTTTCTTTTAGCCTTTCGTATAGGGCCAGCTCCCTAACAGACGAGACAACAACCTTTCCATCTGTCGACTCCACTTTCTGTTTTATCCTGTCAAAAAAGTACTTTGTCCCTAACTCTAAATAGAGAGGCAACAGATCGGCTATTCTCGTAATTTCTCTTTCCTGGGCAACTGGCCTAAGTATGTCATCTGAGACATCTATACCGTCTTGGTATGCGCCTTTCTCTATTAGGTATTTCCTTGTCGTCTCTTTCCCAGAGCACCTTAATCCAGACACAACTAAAACCCTTGGCATACCACCTTTTGAGAAGTAAGGTTTAAATTGGTTAAAGAACTATAAACTGACCAAAACTAACATTTGACGTAGAGCCTTACAACTACGCTACCAACATCTCCACAATGGGCTGGTGGACTTCCTTGATATTGTGCCAATGTTGGTTGCGAATTATAAAGCTTAAATTCGTATGATGTGGTTGCTTGTTGCCCCATAATATACTGTTGGTTAAAGGGGCTGGGAGGTGATCCCCAAGCACCGCCTGTGCCACCCCACCCTTTCGGTGATTTATCATCACTGGTCATACTCCAACAATACCCATTCCCGCTGGCTACGCCATTTTGTTCTATGCTATTAGATGCGTCACTTGTTAAGCCGACCTTAATGCCCGTTATTATGTTAGAATTTCCGCATGGATCTGTTGCTCCAACAAGTGATCCACCACCAAGATATATCCCATATAAAACATCTATACCAGTAGAAACTTCAATATGTGGTGGGACCGGTGGGGTTGGTGTTGACGAAGCTGTCGTTGTGGATGTGGGTGTTGGGTTTGCATCTGTTGGAGACGGTGTTGTGGAAGCTGAAGTTGACGGAAGTGTTGATGGTGATGTAGTTGATGAAGATGTCGCATCTGAAGCGCATATCTTTTCCAAAGCTGGAGCAGGGCAGATACTTGGCCACGAACATTTTCGCCCAACTTTGATTTTGCCCACACAAGATGGCCAAGGGTCGCAGATAATGTCATTGCCTTCTGTGCATGGTTTTGGTGTTGGATTGACGTCTGTTGGCTCTGGTGAAGATGTCTCTGATTGATTTGGGGCTACAGACGGCAAGGTTTGTGTTGTCCCTGTTGGGATCGCATCTGTTGGTTTGACTGTTTGTGTAGCTTCAGTTGTATTTGTTGGAATGGTATCTGTTGCTTTAGGGCCTGGTTTTGGGTCGACGAAAATTTCTTTTGGCAGTGTATCGTCTTCCTCCTTCACTTCTTCTGTCACAGGGTCTTTGATTCTAACCTTGATTTTTACATCATCCTTGGTTTTGACGGGGTCGTTTATTTTTATATCACAAGGGAAACCGCGGAGGTCGTATTCTGTGTTGTTTGATGGGACATATTCTTCCCTTCTACACTTGTCATTGCAAATATAATCTGGAACTAGTGATCCACTTTCATAACCTTCTTTTCCAGGCGGATAGCAAAAACCAGGTGGCAATGAAGCCCCCGTGGGGTCATATGGTATCTTACGTATATCTATAGTTGGATCGGCGCCTTCTGGATTATAGGTATCCCAGAAATCTATTTCATTTGGATTGCCTATGGGTATATTACTTTCTGTTTTTTTGTTTGAGCCTTTTGAACTGAATGATGACGATGGTACATTGCTGCTGTCGTGCCTTAGAACATTACCTGATGTTTTATCCAATAGGAAAAAGTCTCCACCAGACTTTGAAATAACCAGATTATCTAGTTGGCTCTGAGATGCGGTCAATAAATTTTCTAGTATGCCTCCTGTGTAATCTGGGAATTTAGGGCACAAGCTTTCACCGCCTGATGACGTGTCAAAACTTATCTTATTGCCTACTGCGATGTCAAACCCGGTCAACCCGCCATTTAAGTCAGGAGCTCTCTTTACAATCTGGCCTGATAAACCGCCTATAGTTGCTGGCAAAGACTCTTCTGGCCTGTCTATACAAACAAGGAACTGGCGCCTGTCTTTTATCGTTCTTCCTCCCTGAAATGGCAGCTGCTTGCCGCCTATTGTGACTGTTGTTTCCGGCCCTTTTGGACCTCCCGCTTCCGAACCTCCCGGACCTGTTAGCCAAGGGTCGACACTAAGAATAAACTTATCGCCTGTTATTTCTGTAGGTTTCACGATTTCTATTATAGTCTCTTTTGGCGTCCTGCATGGAGGCTGCTGGCCGTTAATACATCGCGCTGTTATTGTGGCTTCCACAAGGGTTTTTATTGTTTTTTCATTTTTGGTTGTTTCTGTTCCGGTTTGGGCACAGCCGCTGATGAAAACAATTGCCGCTAGGAGGGCGATTAGAAAATAAATTTTGGGCTTGGCCATATTATGTTATTTATTTAGTATTTTGGTGTTTAAGTATGTTGATGGTGTGGCTACTTTATATGAATTTCCAAAAAGTCGCCATCCTTAAGGCCGTACTGTTTCCTTATGTTTATTGGCGAGACCAACTCGATTATGTTTTTTGGGTGGCGTGTAAGCTGGGGCCTGATTATAAAAACTGGGAAATTTTTCATTTTTGCGCGCAAGAAATAGACACCGCCGCGCTTTGTGCCATCTGGTTTTGTGAAACCTTCTATGTAACCGGAATTTTGAGGCATCTCCCACTCCTTTTCCAATTGCAGATTCAATGTCCCTGGGAACACATCCATCTTGAAAACCTGCCTGAATTTCTCCAGGTAGTCAACCATTATTTTTGCGCCAACGCCGCTTCCAGACACTATCTTCCCCTTTAGCTGCATATATGAGATAGGGTGATAAACTAATATATTAATAATCCATAATCATCCAATAGAAAAACTGCGATCGTAGTCTAGTAAGCTCTTTTTCAAGAAAAGAGCTTAAGCAGAAAAGGAGGCTAAAATTTTGCTCAGTTCGCTTCGCAAAATTTTTACGCCTTCCAACTGTTTTGGGACAATGGTAGGATCATAGCCTTCCAAGCTATTGACCCGGGTTCGAATCCCGGCGGTCGCATATTGAATTATTTCCCAACATCTAACCACGCCTCTAGCTCTGGGTGCTCTTCACCAAAGATGCCTTCAGAGCAGGTTTTGCAGTAA
The DNA here is from genome assembly GCA_035290825.1 of archaeon. GTDB lineage: Archaea > Aenigmatarchaeota > Aenigmatarchaeia > QMZP01 > JACQNV01 > JACQNV01. The sequence goes on along the minus strand of DATDTO010000155.1, from coordinate 8,673 downwards.
ACCCTGAACTTTCCTGTTTTATTGGCAACAAACTCTATCACCACAGGCTCTTTTTCATTGGCTGTCCGTACAGCTTTGTTAATGCCGAATTCGTCAATTGCAACTCCGTGGTTATGGTCCTCTTCATCTGTTTGTGTGGTCACCAAAAACCTTACTGTGTCCCCAAGGTTTACAACGGGGCTGAGTACTGGTTTAGTTGCGTTATAAGGATAAAAAATATAGCCGGTGTGTGAGATTTTTACTTTGAATTCTTTAACTTCAGCGTTTCTTTGCGCGCAACCAGAAACTAAAACTATAGCAACAAGTAAGATAGAAATCAATATTTTCCATTTCATAAACAGATTACTTTGAGGCTGTGCTATTTGACAAATCTTTGCTTGTACCCAAAAGGTCTACATTCCTTTCAACAAACCAGCCATCCTTTTCTATTGTGCCCAATTGTGACCAGACTTGGGCAATGGTTATATACTCTGACATTTCAGGGGATAGCAGGCCTGCCGGCACTTTGGTGATGTTGTATTTTGTTATCAGGTCTTTGCCTTCTTTGGAGCTTATATCAACTACCTTTTCTGCTGCAAGGACAACTCCACCCCCTTCCAATAATTGTTTATTGGTGCCGACAACATCATAACAGTCGTTGCAAGAAGTGTCATTCAAGAATATTGCATTCACAAGGCCCCTAATCGAATTGTTTGTTAGGTCTTTGTATGGGGGTAGCAGCGGATCGATTATCAACAACCCCTCTTTCTCTGTCAGCGGTATCCTTTCCCAAAGCTGAGAAACCTGTGGATATTGCCGGACATTTTCTGTGACAATTAAAACAGGTGTTTTGTTTATCGCGAATTTTCTTGCCAATTCCTTACCTTCAACAGACTGGTAATCCACAACCTTTCTGTCCTTTATAACAATTCCGCTCTGGCCAAAGAAGTTTAACACATTGGTGAAATCAAAACACTTCTCACATGACGAATCGTTTAGTATTGTCGCTTCGACAAGTCCGATTGTGGATTTTGTTTTTAGGTTAACATAAGGCGGCAAAGGCTGCTTGAACAGAACCCCATTTTTCTCTATCCTCCAACTGGCATCCCACAAAGCCTTGACGTTTTCTTTGTTGAATTCGCCCTTGACAACAACAGTTGGCACATTTTCTATATTCAGTTCTGCAGCCAGCCTTTTGCCTTCTTCAGAGTTTACATCTACAACAGACTCTTTTACAACTTTAAGTTTTGTATTACTTTTCAAGGATGCTAGAACAGGACTGACATCAAAACAATTTGAACATGTCTGGTCTGATAATTTTATTAACTCTAAATTTGCAGGCCTTTGTGCCTCTATTTTTTCGTTGAGAGATAGAACTAGGCCTGTTGTGTTGGCTATATTTATAATATACACTATAGCCAAGACTACAACTAACCCTACAACTAAACTAGGTAATGTGCTTTTAGCCATAAAATATCAATTGGTTTATACAGTTGAGCGCTGATACTCTGCGCAATTGCGTATGATATCAGTGTCTACCTTTCTAACCACAACCTCCGACTTGTGTTGGCAATTGCGATAGCACGCTTGATGATGCTAACCCAGGCGAGCTGACGCTGCTAGAAGAAGCAGGTACCCCCTTTGCCACTGCGCTTGAGACTGTCGCTATCTGGAATGCTTGGACCCCAGACAACACAACCAACAAGGCAATCAATGCCACAAGCAATGTTTCTACTCTCATATTCACCTCCACTATTTACTTATTAAAATCCTGCGTTTTGTAGGGCTTTTTTAACTTGCTGCGCTCCGGTTACTGATGAAAACTGCTGCCCTGCGATGAGCTGTTTGTCCACTTGCTCCCAATCCTTGCTTTCAGATATCTTGAAATATAGGGCCGTCTGTATATAGTTTGCTGGGAACCAGAAACTGTTGAATTTGATAAAGGCGTCAAAGATTTCTTTTTCTGTAAATCCTTGTGATGCCATAAGTTGTATCAAACCAAGTGCAGAAAATCCATGGGAACAGTCTGGTCTTGCGGTTGACTGTCCGCAACATGGCCTGTAAGCATTTTCAGCGACCTTTTTTGCAATCTCCTGTTGTTCTGGTGTTAAACTAAGCAGTTTAAGGTCGCCGTATCCTTTTTTCCCTGCTCCTATATCATAATCCTGCCCGAAAGAATCTGCGAATGGGCTATCATGCAAGATTTTGTTGTCGTTGTCTTTTGCCAAAATCCACAATACATACATCATGAAAACTGAATTTTTCGCGTTGATTTCAAGGTTGGTGTCTTTGCCTGCCATAATGGCCTTCCACTCAGGATCCATTTCTTGGCCATATTTTTTCGTTATAATATTTTCCAACTTAACAGGATCCAAGGCTCCCGTGTCTACCATTTTTTTGACGACATCGCCCCACTTAGCCGAAATTTTAAACCCCGCTTCAGGGACAACCTTCTCTGTTATTGCATTGATATCGGCGCTGCCTGCAGCTGGCTGACTGTTACTAGAGGACGTTGTAGCAAAGCCAGAAAGCCCCATTGGAACGAGCTGTATTGCGAAAAGCGCGACTGTTGCGATTGTGAAAACAGCCAGAAGATACTTGTGCGTTTTTGAAAAATTTAGATTGAACCCGTCACCATTCTCACTATTTACTATTTCCTTCCCTAAAACATTAACCATAAACTAAACTGTTTTTGTGATTTAATAAGTTATTCCGAGTCTTGGATTTAAATACTTTTGCATCGTTTGCAAAGCTTTAAATATCGCGAATTATTATTATAGTTATGGTGGATGTCAGGAAGATAGACCTCAGAAAAGACAGCATTGGGGTTGTAAGCCCGTTACAAGCTGATATTTTGAAGGGTTTGTGGAAGCAGGAGAAGTCTACTGTTAGGGAGCTTTACAACACAATAAAAAACAAAAAGAAGGTGGCTTTGACTAGCATCGCGGTTGATTTGGACAGGCTACACAAAAAGGGCATGGTGGAAAGGGTCACTGAAAACGGCTTAGGTGGGCCACATTATATTTATTCTGTAAGCAAATCTAAATCGGAGTTTGAGAAGTCTGTTCTTGATACAACAGTAAATAAGCTGATTGAGAAATTCGGCTCGGTGGCTGTAGATTATTTTAATGACAGGTTTTCGAGCAAGAACCGTAAGAGGTAGAAGATGATAACTGAGTGTGTAGCTGGGCTTGGTGTGGAATATGCAAAACTTTTACTAGTCATATTGTCGTTATCCATATCTGCATCACTGATACTTCTTCTGAAAATGTTTAGCATGTCAACAAAGGCTAAGATAGTCGTTATTTACTCCCACCTTAGCACTTTACTTTTCCCGCTGGTCTTGCTAACAACAAATATTGGCTGCGCCTCTGTGTGCGCAGCCTGTTACACAGATGTTTCACAGCTAATGGGTTTGGCCATACCAACAACCTTCTTGGTGAGCACACTTGCAGGTTTTGTTGCCATTCCAGCAGTTTTTGTCTACTCTAACAGGAAGAGAGAGATAAAAAGCGGTAAAATTTTCCAGTTCGTCAAAAACAGCTCCACTGGACTGAAAATCAAGCAGCCTAAAATATACACAATCAACACATCCAAACCAGTTGCATTTTCCTTCAGAAACTTCAAGTCCGCAGTCTTTTTATCCGTAGGCATGTTCGATATACTAAAATGGAAAGAGGTTCAGGCTGTGGTATTGCATGAATTGGCCCACATAAAACAAAAATCTTCTGCACTAAAATTGTCCACGTTCTTTTTAAGGATCTTTTCGCCAATATCGATTTTACTCAGGTTTCATCATACAAACACAGAAGAGGAGAGAAAGGCAGATGCCGTCGCGGCCAAAATCCAAAAAACAGATAGGTATATAAAGTCTGCAAGGAATAAAATAGCAGAATACGAAAAAGAGTTTTATGGCTAAGTGTAATGACTGCGGTCAGGAATTTGAACACGATGGAAGTTTAGAACAGCACAGGCAAGCTAAACATTCTTCGGGCACAGGTTCCAAAGTTCCCTCTTCAAAAACAGGCGTTTTCAAATATTTGGCAATAGTTGTTGTTTTGGTCGCAATTGGTGGCGGCGTGTTTGTGTTTACTAATAACTCTTCTCCAACTGCAGCAGATATTGTTGTTAGTGACCCAACTGTTGATGTTAGCTATGCGCTAGCTGAATATAACGCTAAAAACCAGCTTCATTGGCATCCAGAGCTTATAATAAGGATAGATGGCCAAGTGCAGACAATACCAGCTAACATAGGTTTGGGAGCAGTACACCAGCCAGTACACACGCATGAAGCTAATAATGTTTTACATTGGGAAATATTTCCACCGAAAAAACCGAGTGAGCAAAATATGAAGTTAGGTTACTTCTTCCAGATCTGGAACAAGAAGTTCAATAGCCAGTGTATACTTGACAAGTGCAATGATGGAACGAAATCTGTGAAGTTCAGTGTGAATGGTCAGCCAAATACAGACTTTGAGAACTACTTGGTTCACGATGGGGATAAGATAGAAATAGAATACAGCTAATTTTAGAAGCTTTACAAAGTTTGCAAAGCTATTTAAATACAAACCACCATATTTAGAATATGGCTGAAAGTATTAAGTCTAATAAGTCTGATTTTAAATTAGCAATATTTTCTTTGGTGATATTTGCTGTAGGACTGTTTCTGGGCTCTGGTTTAACACTCACACTTGTGCAGAGTTCGCCTTCGGGCCAGTTAACAGCTATAAACCCAGCACCGACTACAACAACACAGGCCCTACAACAGACTCCACAGGCTGTAGTTCACGCCAAGGATTTGGTTGATGATGACCCGTCCATAGGACCGGCAGATGCAAAAATAGTTGTGGTGGAATTTGCAGATTTTGAATGCCCTTTTTGTGGGGGTGTAATGGGTCTAAATTATAAGGTTGAAGAATACTTGAAGTCCAGGGATCCAGAATGGGAACCGGCAGTACCGAGGCTAAAAGAACTGGCTAAACAAGGGAAGATAAGATTTGTGTATAGAGATTTCCCACTTGACATGCACCAAAATGCACAAAAATCAGCTGAGTCAGCTGAATGCGCAGATGAGCAAGGTAAGTTCTGGGAATACCATGACAAGGTTTTTGAAAATCAAGGTGATTTATCAGTAACCAACCTCAAAAAATTCGCAAAAGATGTGGGCCTGGATACAAATCAATTTGATAATTGCCTAGATTCCGGAAAATACTATGATGAAGTTAGAAAAGATTTTAATGACGGCTCAAAGGCAGGCGTATCTGGGACGCCGGCGTTCTTTATAAACAATGTCTATTTAAACGGGGCATATTCAGCATCAGCATTTATAAGTTTAATTGGTGAACTTTCATAGGCTGAGTATGAAAGTGTTTATACTGTTAATATTATTGCTTGCATCAGTTGTTTTCATCAGCGGTTGCGCAACCACTGGAAAGGTAGCTGATGAGACGAGCATGGTTGGAAGCAATGTAGGGAATATCGCCCCGGATTTTACAGTGACAACAACAGATGGGAAGATTGTCAAGCTTGCTGATTTTGTTGGTGAGAAACCATTGCTGCTTTATTTCGGAGCTACATGGTGCTCCTCGTGCTGGGCTGACTTGGGCATAGCAAAAAAGGTTTATCCTGAATTTCAGGAAAAGGTTGGATTCCAATATGTGAGCCTTGATTTGGGTGAGGATGAAAATATAATCAGTAATTACAAAACAAAAAGGGGTTATACATGGGACCTGGCTTCAGGGAGCCAGAAAATATTGAAGGATTACAATGCTGTCACAACCACGACAAAATACGCAATAAATAGGAAAGGGAAAATAATTTACAAAGGTTATGGAGTTTTTGAGGAGAAGGATTGGAGAAACCTGTTCACAGCGCTACTCGAAAGCTGATATGCTCTTGGATACTATTTACCATTTATAATTTGGGTTATAAGATAGTTTATGAATATTAACACCAGGACATTGGGAATTGTTTTCATCCTGTTTGCAATAATCATAGCCGGTTTCACAACTTGGCTTACTGATGACCTTAAGAAGTTGAACTCATTTTTGCACAAAGACTGCACACTACCGGCTGATGTTTGCCCATTCAACACTTTGGTGCCGCCAGAGTCCATGATAGGTTTTTCAATATCAATCGCCATGGCCGCTTTTGGGGTATTTTTACTAATAATCAGCAGAAAGGAGACTAAAGGGAAACTGGTTGAGAGCAAGAAGATAGAGGACGCTGTTAAGATGCTCACAGGTGATGAAAAAACAGTCTACGACACCATCGTAGCTTCGCAGGGGACGATTTTCCAGAGCGAGCTTGTTGAGAAGTCCGGATTGGACAAGGTAAGGGTTAGCAGGGTTTTGGACAAACTAGAAGGGCGTGGACTGATTGAAAGGAAGAGGCGCGGGATGAGCAATGTCATTGTCTTGAGGCATTAGGTATTAAATGAAACTTGGAATTATAATCGGGGTAAATGAGCCGGAAGTTGTTTGGAACGCTTTCAGGTTTGGAAATACAGCACTAAATTCTAATCATGTGGTAAAAGTTTTTTTGATGAATAAAGGTGTTGAGGTTGAGGGCATCAGGGACAAAAAATATAACGTGAAGGAGCAGCTAGACACATTTACCAAAAACAAAGGGCAAATATTGGCTTGTGGGACTTGCTTAAAATCAAGAGAAAAAGAAGGCAGTAAAATTTGCCCAATCTCAACCATGAGGGATTTATTGAAATTGGTCGAAGAGTCGGACAAGGTTTTGACATTTGGTTAGTTTGAGGAAAATGGGCAAGATTGTTTTCATATATCTCTCATATCCTTTATCTCAACCTCCCCATCTTCTATTAGCAAATAATCTGAATCGCCCTCTATACAGCATCCTGAATTGAAGACAAGGGGATCATCGGAATATTTTCCAGCAAGGTGCATGTGGCCGTAGACAACTCCTCTATAACCATGTTGTTTTGCAAACCTTTGGGCCCTTCTGGTAAATAAACCCATCAGAAGATTTTTGGGCAACGACAATGTTTTGCTGTGTTTTCTTTTTTCCAGATTAGGCCACAAAGGAATTCCTGTTTTATCTTTAACAAGTTTTACCAACCACTCCCTATACTCATCAAACCTGAAAGTAAAAACCTTGCAGGTTGGATCAAACTGATGGCCATGGATCACAACCAATCCTGTCCCATCAACTGGAGCATATTCAACAGTCCCATTCATCCCCATCAAAGGCCAGTCATGATTTCCTGGGCAGTAGACAGCTTTTCCACTCTCTATAAGTTCTATGGCTTTGTCTGCAACAGGATAATTTACTTTTCTAATCCTTTCCAAAGTTGTCAGCCTTACATCGAAAATATCACCGGCTAAATAAAGGCGATCAACCTCTGTCTCACACCATTTTAAAAATTCCCCAATCAATCTGGTGTCAGTTGTCCTTACCAGCACATCTCCTGAATTAAGGTGCCAATCAGAGGCTACAGCATATCTTGACATAAAATTAACAGGATTTAAGAAATTAAACGTCTAGCTTGCCGCACTCCAAGCATGATTTGTCTGTACATTCATCTTCTTTATCCCATTTTGCGTTGAATCCCTTTATTTCAGAAACAATTTTCCTAAAGTCTTTGCCCTTCTCTGTTATTGAATAAACGGTCTTCTTTGATTTGCCTCGCACAATAAAACCGGCGGCCTCCATCTCTTTAAGCTGGGATGAAAGGATTTTTGGGGTGAGGCCAGACTTCTTTAGCACAGAATTGAAACCGTCAAATTTTCCTAGAAATATCTCTTCCAATAAAACAACTGTCCATTTTTTCCCAATCAAATGTGCATAATCAAGCGTTTGGCATCCCATAATATCTCGATGGATACTGTATTTTATTTATCAATCCTTGATTTAAAAATAACATATGGCAGAGGTTAGGCACACTGAGAGGACGCATGGGTGGAAATGGGCGTTCATTGTTTTCATTGTAGCGTTTGTTATAACCTTTAGTTATGCCATTGTGAGATATAATGTTGTTAGTGGTGTGCCTGCAGACCAGATTCCGTTATACATTTTTAATAAGGCTATATCCCTCACATCAGTAATCGTGATAGGCGCTTCCTTTATTATCGGGCCATTTGCGAGGTTTTGGCCTAAGAAGTTTGTCCCAAAACTATACTTGAGAAAATATCTCGGTGTGCTTGGTTTCGGGGTGGCAGCCTTACATGGTTTGATTTCCTTGCTTCTATTCAACTCTTCATACTATCCAAGGCTTTTCACAGAAGCAGGAAAATTGACTTTTAGTGGCGAGCTCTCGATGTTATTTGGAATACTCTCACTATTTATTTTCTCAGGGGTTGCGGTGACTTCATTGCCTTCTGTTGAAAAGGGCATGCATCCAAAACAATGGAAGTTTGTGCAGAGGCTTGGTTACATAGCCTTTGTTTTGGCGTTGCTTCACGTTGCTGTGATGGGCTGGAAAGGATGGTTAAACACGTCTGGCTGGCCAGGGGGCTTGCTACCAATAAGCATGTTGGCTGCAGCAGTGATAATCTTCGTGCTGATTGTGAGGGCCGTTGCTATACCTTTACAAAGGCGCTCAAAGTAATATAATATATGTATGACCTCATCATAATCGGCGCGGGCCCGGCAGGCATTTCGGCGGCTTTGTACGCGGCAAGGCAAAAGCTGAATTTTCTGGTTCTGACCAAAGACATTGGCGGGCTT
>DATDTO010000154.1:0-6474 GCA_035290825.1 archaeon | reverse complement strand
ATGCTGAAAGTTTGGCGGCCCACATAAAAAGGCTTTTCGAGGATTTTGTGCCAGAAGGGCAAATGGATATTGAGGACGACGGAAAGGGCGACATCGAAGCTATTGGTTAATTATTGGAACACAGGAACAGGTATTAGTTTTTCTTCTTGGTGCACGCCTCCAGTTGAGCAGCCGGCATCTGGAAGATTTTTTATGAATTCCTCATATTCTGGCTTGTCCCAATCGTAAGTCATCTTTCTATCCTGCCTATCATCCCTTGATAGAAGGACGACCCTGCTGTTGTCTTTTTTGTCAATAACTTTCATCCCGCAGATATCAGCGATTTTTTTGGAGAATTCCATTATTTCCTCTTGGTTTGCAAAGTTATCTTGTGTCATCCTGTATTGAGCAAAACCGATAGGCATCGCCGCCTTAACTTCCAGCCAGTCAAACTTCACATTTTTCATTATCTCTGCATATTTTTCAGGGTCGTGCATGTTCATCTCTTTGCCAACAGTAAGCCTGATTACAGACCTTTTGAAGTGTTGCAAAAGCTGCAAACTCTCCATGATTTTCTCCCAACCATTTTCCAACAAAGGGTCGCACATTTTTTGGTAAGTTTCCTTGTCTGGAGCTGGGAGTGTAATATACAACTGTGTTAATGGGGTATCTATCAACTTTCTAACCATTTGAGGAACTGTTCCATTGGTCACCAAAAATGATGTCATCCCTCTGCTTGCAATTTCATGGATAAGTTCTGGTAATTTTGGGTATAGGCAAGCCTCGCCTGTCAAGCTTATGGCAACGTGCTTTGGCTCCATCGCTTCATAGAGCCTTTTCTTGTCCACATTCATGTTCCCCCAGAAACCCATCAACAGTTCTTTATGCTCGCGGATAAAGCCGTCAACAATAGACTTTGGATCATCAATCTGCTCGTAAACGGTCCCGGAATAAGCGATGTCCCTCCAACACCATTGGCAACGTAAATTGCATATGTCAACAGATACAGCTGCCTCTATGCATCTCCAGGACTTGATGTTATAAAAGGTGTTTTTGTAGCAAGTATCCTCGCCGCGAACAGCTTTCTTGCACCAAAGGCAGGTTTTAATTGCTGAGTGATTGCCAACAAACCTGTAGCCCTGCTTCTCCATTTCTTTAATACGCTCTGGTGATATCATAACTATCTTACACACTCCTATTGTATAAACACCTATAAATTATATAATTCCCTTACTTTTCCCATACTTCTGTAGGCTTTTATTACATTTCCTGAGTCATCAAAGACATAGGCAACATAACCCGACGGAAGTTTCTCTGGAAAACCCATTAACTCAATAATTTCTTCCCTTTGTTCCCTTGGATGAAAGGAACCTGTTTTATCCACTCTCCAATCAATAAACTTACGACTTCCACGCCTAACCTTTCCTATGAGGTTTCTCATATATATTGGATTGGGTGGGAAGGTTTCTGTAAGCACAACTGGGTGATCGATTCCACTCGTCGGATTTAAATTAATGGGCATAATTCTAACATATCTACCCAACTTCTCTGAAAAATAGTAACAACTAAGTGCAGCAGCAACCTCCAAGTTTAGGGGTCTTTTTTCCATGCTTAGAATAGAGTAGTAAAGATTATAAGTCTTTATTGATCTCTCTGAGGTTGATAGCCTGAAACATATAAAAACCTCTTAGACGATAATATATTTGGGGACATTGGTAGCCATGGGAGAGATAATTTTTCAATCAAATATTGCAAAAAGTTCTGTTTCTAAAACGCCTAAGTTCAGGGTTGGCCTGACCTATGATGACGTACTACTTGTTCCAAAGAGGTCTTCTGTTATTTCCAGAAAGGATATTGATGTCAAAACAAGGTTGTCGAGAAATATAGAATTGAATATCCCGCTTGTTTCTGCCAACATGGATGCTGTCACAGAGTCTGCAATGGCGATTGCGATGGCAAGGGAGGGTGGAATAGGGATCATCCACAGGTTTTTCCCAATAGAGGAACAAGTTAGGGAGGTTATCAAGGTTAAGAGATCGGAAAGCCTGATTATTGAGAATCCGCACACGATAACGCCGGACAGGACTGTGAGAGAGGCGCGACAGCTTATGTCTGAAAAAGGTATCAAAGGCCTGCTAGTTACTGATTACAATAATATACTTGTTGGGATGTTGACATCAAGAGATTTACTTTTTGAAACAGACCAATACAAAAGGGTCCAGGAGATTATGACTGCCGGGAAAGACTTGGTCACCGCGCCTGTAGGGACAATCATGGAGGAAGCCAGGAAAATTTTGCACAAGAACAGGGTGGAGAAACTTCCAATCATTGACAGGGAAGGATGTATCAAAGGGTTGATAACTGCAAAAGATATACTAAGAAAGGAGGAGTTCCCACAAGCCGCAAAAGATGAGAAAGGAAGGCTTTTGGTTGGTGCCACGGTTGGCGTGAAAAAAGGATTTTTGGAAAGGGCTGCAGCGCTGATAGAAGCGGGGACAGATATAATTGTTGTAGATATTGCGCATGCACACTCTGATTTAGCTTTGGATACAGTCAAGAAGTTGAGGAAGGCCTTTGGGAATATTGAGATAATGGCAGGGAATATTGCAACTGCAGATGCTGCAAAGGATTTGATAGATGCGGATGTTGATTCAATTAAGGTTGGTGTTGGGCCGGGTTCAACATGTGTAACCAGGATTATAACAGGTGCTGGCGTGCCACAACTAACAGCTATTATGGATGTTGCAAAAGCTGCAGCTGACGCTGGCATACCAGTTGTTGCAGACGGTGGATTGAGGACATCTGGAGATATAGTAAAGGCGCTGGCTGCCGGGGCTTCAACAGCTTTCAGCGGGTTTTTGTTTGCAGGGACAGAAGAGACCCCGGGGATTACAGTCCTTAGAAAGGGAAGGAAATTCAAGATATATAGAGGTTCAGCTTCATTCGGCTCCGCTTTAGGGCGCAAAGAAAGGGATTCAACAGATGATACAATTGACCCAAACGAATATGTTCCAGAAGGAGTGGAATCAATTGTTCCATACAAAGGCTCTGTTTCAGAGGTAATAAAACAGCTAATAGGCGGCCTCAAATCAGGGATCTCTTACTGTGGCGCAAAAAACATCAACGAAATGCAGAAGAATGCAGAATTCATCAGGGTCACAGATAATGGTGTGAAAGAAAGCGGGCACCATGATGTTGACGCGATTTAATCACCCACAAGTCTTTTCACTGTAGCCAGATATTCTTCTGGGTTAGTTGGTTTTGCCATAACATCTCTAACATTTCCACATCCTTCTAATTCCTTTCTAAGATCTTCAGTTAATATGCCAGATACGACAAGAACAGGGAGACCAGGGTTAACCAAACTCATAGCAACGGTTGTATCAATACCATCCCAATCAGGCATCCTCAAATCCATGTGAACAAGGTCATAGTGCGTTTCAATTGAATTTCTATAGGCCCCCCTTCCACCATGCGCTACATCAACCTGATAACCATGAGCTTCTAGAAGGTCCCTGTAAACATCACAAACACTGGGCTCGTCATCTACAACCAATATCCTCTTCCTTTCTGGTTCTGCCATTGTAAATTTTTAGGGGCAAGTTATTTAAGCTTTGGATCCCTTTCTAGAAGAAGTTATATCCGTAACAAGTTCCAAATATCTTTCCATATCGACTGGCTTGTCAAGGAAACCTTTTACACCTTTATGAAGCCTGAGGTCTGTCACTGTATTATTGTTTAGGCGGCCAGACACAACAATGATTGGAAGCCCTGGAACAGAATGATCAATGGCTGCGATGGCGCCATAACCATCACAATTCGGCATTCCCAAATCCATGCTCACAAGGTCATATCTTTTTCGGCTGGCAAGTTTAAAGGCTTCCATGCCATCATGGGCAACATCAACTTGGTAGCCTTCTTCTGTTAAAACATAGCGTAGTATGTCAGCAATCAACCTGTCATCTTCTGCAACAAGTATCCTGCCCCTTGGTATTATTAACCTATATGCTTGTTCGGCATGCTCTAGATCTACTTGAAAGTACCTATCTGTTTCTTGCATAAAACTCTTTGTGCTTGGGCTTATTTAAACTGAAAAACTCGTAGAAATTAGCTTTGTTTCAGCCCTGTCTTGATCTCGTTCAGCCCTGTCTTGATGTCCTGTATACCCTGTGTGACGTCTTGGCCAAGTTTCTGTGCGTCTTTGTCAGATGTCACACTCACAGATGGCTGCAATACTATAAAGGCCATGACACCGACGATAATCACCAGCACCACAACAACAGCTAACAAGAGCTTGGATTTGCTTATTGAAACCTTATCACTTTTTGGCATGTTTACCTCCCCCTCCCTTCTTTTTTATCGCAGCCGTCCCGACAAGGGCTACGACAACAGCTATGGCAACTATTGTTAATATGATTGGTAAGTATGTTCCACCACCTTTCTTAGCTATTGCCTGGCCATTTATGTATACAGTCAAAGCAGCCACAGCCACATTTTCATTGTTCTGGTCTTTTAACAGCGCCTCGATTACATAACTGCCTGAAACAAAAGATGGGTCAGTCTTTATTTTCTTGACGAGCTCCGCTACCGCTTCGCCAGATACAGGTTGATCTTCCTCGAACAAAACATTATTTGAAAAGTCCTTTAAACCATACTTTATTTTGGCTTCAAATTTATTCCCGGCAATATTTACTATCTTTGTGTTTATTGGTATCTCTTCCCCTGCGAACAGCACGCTGTTATTTGTCACAAGGCCAAGTGTAAGGTCAAATAGGTGCTCTGGTGGATTCACAACTAACACAATAGGTATTTCCTTGCTTATCTCGCCACCTGTAACTATTATTTTACCTGTATATGTGCCTGTTTTCAGGCCAGACAGTTCTCCAGACAATGTTACTTGGCTTTCTTCTTTTGCCGCTAAATCAAGTTTTGATGGGGTTAGTGACAGGCTTAATCCATCGGCTTTGAAATCCAAGGTTGCCGGGGAATTTCCAAGATTTTCAACTGTGATTACTTCAGACACCTTAGCCACGCTTCCTTCCACAGCTGAAAGTTTTATTGTATCCCTTCCAAACTTTACATTTATTGCAGTTTCCTTGACCTCTTTTGCAGCGTAAATAGGTGTTATTGAGTAGCCTGTTCCTACAATACTGCCACTTCCGCTAGATGGCGGTGCTGAGCTTGCTGGAGGAGGTGGTACTTGGTCAACAGGATCTTCTGGTTGCTGTTCTAATTTATATAGGGTTATCTCAACAGATTCTGTGTCTGGGTTTATTGTTGCTGACCCTGTGTTATAACCGCTTGCCTGCACAGTCACGGTATATTGCAAACTTTCTTCATCAATGCTTGTAGTATCAAACAATAAGCTTTCGGAGAAGCTTAGTTTCTGTCCTGGAATGATTGTGTCTTCGGATTTCAAATTAAGAGGTTTTTTCTGGCTTCTAATTCTCTTTTTCACTACCTCGAATCCAGTTTTCTGTCCACCAGACAATTTTTCTGATAGGACCTCTTGCTGGTCTTTGTTGTTCTTCATTTTTACATCAACATCATTTATTGGAGTTCCTGTTTCAGCATCCCTAACAACTATATTCAAGTATCCGCTGACTGCAAAGTCATTATCTTGGTCGAACCTTGTCCTGTTTGACCTAAATGTCACATTGACAAGCTTTATCTCGCCGCTTCTAACAGAATTCAAATCGTAGGAATCTGATGAGAACAGTACATCGTTGATGGCTGTTACATTTCTTGAGCCTCTCAAGTTCATGGCACTGCTGTCCTTGCCCTTGACAAAGACCTTATTGGATTTTAGTTTGTTGTTGTTTGAGGGCGGCGAACCGTCTGTTAACACTATACCATCGCCACTGCCAACCGACACTATCTGGTTTTGGTAGATTTCGTTGTTGGATGAGGATTCCAGGTATATTGAGCTGTCTACTTGTAGTATTGGTATTATCGCGTTTGATTCGACAAGTGTTTCACCTGAGTTGATGAGAGATATACCATAATTGGTGAAATTGTATTTTTGCGGTATCCCCAAATCCTTTTTGGCGCCAACTTCATAGCTCCCGCTTATTATGTTTTTATATCCAGAAAAGTCCCTGACCTCTATTTTTATGTTGACTGTCTCGCCTTGGGCTTTGCTAAACACGTGCCCTTGGTCTGTCAACGCAATCCACACCGATTCGCCAGATTTGAGGGTTATTTTTTCCGGGTCACCTTTCGTAGATCTAACTAATAACTGGCCGCTAACAGAGTCTAAAACTTTGGTTGTTATATGGAAGTCCCTGTCAGGCCCGAGGTTCTTTATTTTAGCTTCCACAACATTTCCATTTAATGTAGGTTGTGAAGTTTGGCAGACGGTTGCCTGGTTATCACAAATATTTACAGATTCTAGGAAAACTTCGGCCCTTGATGTCTCCTCTACAAAACTTATTAGGTCTAGTAATTGTAGAAGTCCTGAGTCACCTATTCTCACAGCCACTTCTTCGGCCATGT
>DATDTO010000153.1:0-19766 GCA_035290825.1 archaeon | reverse complement strand
ATAATCACAATCACATTCTATTTGGGGGATGAAAGGGAGACTCCAGAAGATTTAATCAGAAATTATATTGAAAGGGAATTGATACCAGAGCATTTAAGACAGATGGAAAAAGGTTTTAAATCCCTTCCAGACATAGAGCATGAAATTGAAATAAAATTCAAAGAATGATTATGACAGAATCTAAATATCCAATCCTTGTAGTCGAGGACAGAATAATATTATGAGATACAATCCATTAATTTCAAAAAAAGAATTTGATGCAGAAGATCTTTTGACAGTTGCAGACGATAGCTTCATGAAATATGATTTTGAGGGCTGTTATCTTGCAGCTACAAAACCCCACAGGAAAGGTCATGTCAACTACAGGGCTCTGCTGAGTATATTAAAAGATCTTTCCAGAGCAAATATTTCCAAAGAAAAAGCGACCCACGAAAGATATGTATTGATGGCCTTGAGAAAAGTTGAAAAATTCCACCAGAGAGGACATATAACAGACATTGATATGAGAAGACTGAGAACAAGGTCTTTTGGATTGGCCAGAGCGGAAGGGGCGAGAAATTATGGAGAACCATCACCAACCCTTTCAGCAGAATATGATTATTTAGACATGAAATACTGGGACGCGAAACATAGAGACGACGTTGATAGAGTAATCGTTCAGCGCAGAGAAAACAGGGGAGATGTGAGAGAAGACTTATGACAATAAATCAATCTCATGGATGGGAAGAAAGATCCTATGGTTGGAAAAAGATGTTGGGAGAGAAAAGTCAGTTGTAAGATTAAATCCACATTCCCACACAGCAATGTCAGCAACCCCCGAAAATTTGGGTCCACGAAAACGGAATCGCAAACACCTTCGCTGCCAGCAACAAAACCTAAGACCTTGTCCTCGGCCTTGATTTATATTTCTTAAACCCCAAATAGTCATACATGCCAGAGGATTTGAAAGAAAATTTAGTAAAGCTGATAAAACAGGCAGACAAAGCAGCCAATCTGATAAAACCTTATGCTGACACGATACGTATTTTCGGCCAGTATGATGCTGACGGGATAACCGCGACCTCTGTCTTTGTCAAGGCCATTTTGAGGGAAGGGAAATCTGTCCACACAACGATTTTAAAACAGTTGACAGCAGCCACATTGGAACATGTAAAATCTTCCAAGGAAAAATTCATAGTTTTGATAGACTTTGGATCTGGCCAACTAGAATTTCTAAACCAATTAAAAGACAAAACAATCTTGGTTATCGACCACCACCAACCGCAAGGCCAGCCAGCTGAAAACATAATCCACATCAACCCGCTCGATTTCCAGATAACAGAAAATATCTCCGCCTCCGGGACCAGTTATATTGTCGCCCGCTCCCTTGACAAAAACAACAGGGATTTGGCAGAGTTGGCCATAATCGGCGCGATTGGTGATTCACAAACAGGTTCAATTGGTGCTGAATGGGGGTTGTGGGGATTGAACAAAGAGATAGTAAAGGAGGCTGTGAGCAGCAAAAAAATCAACCATCTTAAGGGCCTTAGAATTTGGGGCAGGATTTCAAGGCCTTTACATAAAGCTTTGGAGTATTCTATTGATCCCTACATCCCAAATGTCTCTGGTTCTGAATCTGGCGCAGTCCATTTTTTACAGGAACTGGGAATACCTATCCAAAAAGACGATGGTTCATGGCGCGTGCTCGCTGACTTAACACAAGAAGAGCAGCAGAAGTTGGCTTCTGGCATCGTGATAGAGCGCGCATCTGGCAACCAAGCAAATCCCGACTGGATTTTTGGTGATGTTTATGAGCTGGCTGATAGGGATCCTGATTTCAGGGATGCTGCAGAATTTGCCACGATGATAAATGCGACTGGAAAACTTGGTAAGCCTTACTTGGGCATGGCTATCTGCATTGGCGACCCAAACTATTACAAAAAAGTCAAGGACCTTTACGATGAGTACAGGAAAACAATCGGCTCTTATTTGCGCTGGGTGGAGAAAAACAAAGAAAAGGTGGTGAAAGAGACAGAGCAGGCCGTCTACTTGTTTGCAGGTGACAAAATCTCTGAGCACGTAATCTCCAACATCATCTCAATCATGCACAAAGGCAAATATAATAAAAAGCCGTTGTTTGGGCTGGTTGCCTCAGAAGAGGGCCTTAAGATTTCTGCTAGGGTAAGCGACAAGCTTGCTGATGGTGGGATAAACCTGAAGGAGATTTTATCCACTGTTACTCCAGAATTTGGAGGCCAAGGCGGCGGCCACAAAGCAGCATCAGGTGGGACAATAGCCGCCGGCAAAGAGGACGAATTTATGCAGAGAATTGACGCTGAATTGGCAAAAGTAAAAGCAATCCAACGCGTAGAAACTAGTTATTTGCTTCAACAGTCCGCACAAGAAAGTGCTATACCAACCTCAGATAAGCATATAAATACAAAAGGAGAACTAGTAGAATCTAATGCAATAGCGGTTTATGAGCAAACAAGACATCAAGAGGTTAGAGCAGAAGGAGAAGGAAAGGACAGAGAAGCACTCCAAGCCACAGGAGGAGAACAAGGAAAAGGCGTCCAAAATAGACGTTTTGAAAAAATGGAAAGGAAAGGATTGGTTCGCTATCTTGTCGCCTAAGTCATTTGGTGAAACCTTCATTTCTGAGACCCCGGCAACAGACTCAAAGTATATAGCTGGACGCGTAATCGAAGTCCCTGTATCCCACATCCTAAACGACAAGACAAAAAACCACATGAAGCTTATTTTCAAGGTCACAGATGTTGAGAACAAGAAGGCCCACACACGATTCGGCGGCTTTTATGTTGTGCGAGAATTCATCGGCAGGAATGTGAGAAGGGATTTGGAAAAGCTTTATGTTGTTGATTATGCAGAGACAAAAGACAAATGGAAGCTTCAGATCACAACAACAGCCATCCTAAACGGCAAATGCGAATCAACAATACTAAGTAAATCTCGAAAACTTATTTCCGATTTCTACAAACAACAGGCAGCCAATTCCACACTTGATGACTTTGTGAAGAATGTGATGTCCAGCAACTACCAAAAAACAATCAGGAAAGACTGCTCAAAGGTTTACCCAGTCCGCTTCGCAGAGATAAACAGGATTGAAGTGATTACTCCTGGAAATTAACAAGCTTGTTTGAAATGCTAAATGTATGAACAATTTTATTTTACTTTACATCACAAATCCAACAAAGGATGAGACAAAGAAAATAGCAAGGCATCTTCTTGAGAAAAAATTGATTGCGTGCGCAGTCATATCAGGCGAAGTTGACAGCCTATATTGGGGGGAAGGTAAAATAGCAGAAGAAAAGGAATTTGTCCTGATCGCAAAAACTCTAGAAGAAAACTTTGAAAAAGTAAAAATAGAAGTCGAGAAAATCCATTCTTATAAAATTCCATGCATTGTGAAGATTCCAGTCAGTTCCAATGAGAAATATTTTCAATGGTTAAGTAAAGAAGTTAAATAAGGAAATCTATTTATTCAAATTGGGGTCGTAGTCTAGTATACCCTCTTTCTTTCGAAAGGGATGAAATAGGTCTTGAGAATTGGATAGAGACCTATTTCCAACCGAGTTAAGAAAGAGCCTTATAACCTAGAAAGAAACGATTTACATATAAGGTTGGGGAAATTCAAGGGTGGACATCTTGGTTTAGGATTCGAGCTTCGGGAGCTCGCGACCTGAGTTCAAATCTCAGCGACCTCACTCATTTAAACCCATCCAATTTATCAACAAAACCCTTCGCGAACTTGTAGCTTAACAATGTTTTTGCTTCGTCGACTGAAGCCCACTTCCATTCTGTATGTTCCTCGCTCAGCTTGAATTCCTGATTTGTATGCAATTTGCAAAGGTAAACAAACAGAACAAGGCCAAACTTTTCATCACCAATTGGAATTTTAATATTTGAAATAGAGCCGTCAAAAGGCCTTATCACTTCAACACCGTTTCCATCTACTCCCAGCTCCTCTTCTATTTCCTTTTTTATTGTCTGTTCGACAGAGTCGCCTTCTTTAATTCTCCCACCAGCCAGATCCCAGTGTGCGATTTTATCTCCCTTTAGTTCAGCGGGATTTGCCTTCAAAAGCAGGATCTGGTTTCTCTCATTCAAAACAAGCGCCTTGATACCAACATGGAATTTCTGTTCGTTCATCTAAAACTTAGATTCAATATTTAAATTTGCCACACTTCCGGTACACCCTCTACATCACCAAGTTCTGGACAAGTTACATATAAGTTTATTATTGCCTGTTCTCCACGTTTTATCATTCCACATGTAAAGGCGTGATCATAAGACCCTTCTGCAAGTCCTTTGAAATCCCCCTTGTTTTTCCTTAACGCGTCCCCCTGTCTGGATGCATATTCATTTAAAGTTTCTATGGGCACCCCTGACGCCATGCTTTTATCAAGGTCCGGAAATGTTGATTGGATATCTGCAATTATTCGCTTGCCCTCGTTCATTTGTCCTGACACAAAACCGCGACTGAAAGACCCCTCATTGTATCTTGCCATTTCTACACAATCATTTCTAAGTATTTCCCATTGAATAACTGCATATCTTCTTAGTCTGTCTATCAGCTCACTCATATCATTCTTTGTCCCCTTCAATTAATTCCCATCATCGTCTAATCTCATTCCCTTGCCATAATGGGATATTCTTGTCTTACCGTTGGAAATAGTGTAGTCTGGTTCAGGCTCCATGGCCCATCCTTGTCCTGGAAAGAAAATTTCTTCGGGCTCTCTTTTAGGTTCTAATTTCCACCCACCATTTCTGGCTTTTCCATTAACTTTGAAATCCTTTATTTTCTCTATTTCTTCTGTGTATAAACCAAATGTAACAGGGCATCTATCGTTTTCAACAGTGGCTGATTGAGCTGGTCTAGCTTTGTAGATTTCTGGCCTGCATACTCGAGGCGCAACTGCTAAAGCTGCCATAAATCCCAACACATATCCAACATCCATCAATGTACCTTTCCATCCTTGACGTTCTTCCATATTAGTACCTCAACTATTTGTAATGAATAAGTAGCAACTTGAAATATAAACTAATGTCGTCATAGTTATGACAACGCTTATAAGTAACCAATTCAAAAACAAAATATGGGCTATGAGCAAGTTCTAGAAGATATGGGTCTCAGCGAAGGGGAAATAAAAGTTTACATTGCCCTTCTAAAGTTAGGTTCGGTCCCTGTAAATAAAATAAAACAAGAGGCAAAAATACACAGGACAGCAATCTATGATTTTCTAGAAAAACTGAAAAATAAGGGTTTGGTAAGTTGCGTCAGCCAAAACAAAGTAAACCATTACTCTGCTGCCCATCCCAACAGACTTTTAGACGTTATTAAAGAAAAAGAAGACTCTGTAAAGGCGGCTGTTCCTGGTTTGGCAAAACTTCTGAGAACAGAAGAAAAAGAGCTGGGTGTGGAAGTGTACAAAGGGAAAGAAGGCCTGAAGGCATCGCTTACAGACATAATAAAGGTAGGCAAAGATGTTGTTGGGTTTGGCATAGATGAGACTAGATATAAGGAAATGTTTCCCCACCTTATGGAACAGTATTTTAAAATGGAGGAAAAGATGGGGATAAAAGAGAGGCTTCTGGCCAGTGAGAAAGCAAAGTTTATTTACAGAAAGAAAGCAGCTGAATACCGCTTTATACCTGAAGAATTTTTCAACCCAACACCGACACTGGTTTATGGGGATAAGGTTGTAATAACAATCTGGGATCCACTCACCATAATTGTCATAAAAAACCGCGAATTAGCTGACAGTTACAAAAAATATTTTGAGCTACTCTGGAAGCAGGCTAAGAAACCCTAATGGTGCGCCGCAGCTACAGAAATCCAGCACAAGCCTGTGAGCAAGAACGTGACCAAAGCAATCAGAACAGCGAACAGGTATGAGAAGTCAGAAACACCCAATGTATTTTCTAGGTTATTCAAAATCCAGACACCGAAAAGTAGGAATAATGCGCCAATAACCCAAACAGCAACTAGCTTAGCTGAAGTCATACAAATCTTATAGTATTAGTTAACCTCAAAGCTTTAAATCCGTTAACTCGTGCTTGAATGTGGCTGCTTTTTCCTCTAAAATCTTGGCTGAGGCAGAAACAATGTGTTCAGGCTCAAGACCAGAAACAGACTCAACCTTAAACAAAAACTTTGTGGTGTCAAAATCGACCTTTATAGCCTCTGTTTCATCTTCCAACTGTTTGTAAACATCTGCCCTTGTAAGGTCTGTTGGTTCAAGCTTAGCGCCTTTCTCAACAAACAAACCTTTTGCCGAGCCCTTTAAGTGCCTTTGGAGCTTGTCCTTGTCTGTGACCTTTATCTCGGGGTAATATTGGTAAACAGCGTTTGCTGCCTGCCACTTTGCATGTTCAATGCCTGTCCCCATCCTTGCGGTGGCTTCAAGTTTGAGCGCCTGGCCTTCGCCAAGTTCGACCAGTAAGACCTTATCATCAACAGGTTTTACAGACTTATCAGAAGACTTTAAGTCGCCAGAATAGACAGCCGCAGGGCCTGTTTTCTCCAAAGCAAAAACAACTTGGCATGAGGCGCACCCTTTACCTTTGCACTTGCACTCTTCCTTTGTGTTATAGTCCTTTGGGCTGAATTCAATAGGCACAAGGCCAAGCCTGTGCGCTATAACCTCGTCAAACAGGACAGACCCGTTTTCATGGAAAGATACTGTATCGATTGCTAGTGTCGGGACCTCAGAAACCATTATCCTCCTTAAGGAATTTGCGAAAGCGGGGGTGACACCATCCAGAACAAAACTCAACTTACTATCGCTCTTATCGAGAACTTTTATATTCATATATAGCTACCACTCTAGTATTAGATGAGTAATATTATAATAAAGCTTTAAATATAAAGGTTGCGGCCATTCATACTATGCGAGGGTCGGATAGTGGCCTATCTAGCCTTTCTTTTAGAAAAAGAAAGGCTACAGTACCCAAAGAAAACTATATTCAGGTACAAGGGCATTCCACTGGCTTGAGGGGTCAGCGTCTTAGAACCCTTTTCTGTGATATTGGCCAAAAAGCGTTCACGGAAAAGTGTGAGGATTGACTTCGAGAGTTCGAACCTTTCTTTCGGCTTGGAAATCAAAAAACCTTCACGAAAGAAAACGGATATCTCTCCCCTCGCATTGATTTTTTAATCTCATGATACCTAAAACGGTTTAAAACCTTTTTCTCAATTAATATGATGAAGCCATTAAGGGATTTGTCAGATGAAGAATTGGCATTGATGGTAAAGCCAGAAAAGCCAGAAAATGGGGACAGTGCATTTGAAGTTTTGTATAATAGGTATAGATCAAAGGTTCTTTCTCATGTAAAGTTTCATCTAGGGCGTCAATATGATACTGAATCTGTTTGCCAAGAGGTGATGATAAAACTGCATGGAGCTTTGAAGTCAAGAAATTTTGATCCCCATAGGGCAAGTCTAAGAACATACATATGGGGAATAACTGCTAATGCAACAACAGACGAGTTGAGGAAAGCAGCTCGTGAAGTAAGAAGATATGGTTTATTAACTGATACCATCCAAACTAGTGAAGACCAGAACCAAGAGGAGAGTATTGGGGTAGTGAGGAAAGCAGTAAATTCTCTAGATGACAGACATAGGCGGATTGTGGAATTGAGACTAGAGGATTGTGATTATGCTGAAATAGCTAGAATAGTTGGGGTTACTGTGGGTACAGCAAGATTTAGATATTTCGCGGCCAAAAAGATCCTAGCCGATTATATAAGAGCGCATTATCCTAGCCTGGACACAACAGCACACGATAGACTGTCAAAATAAACCTCTTCCCGCGCTTTTTTCTCACGCTCTGCGTCCCTAATCGCGCCAAAGTAAAAGTTCCTTTTTGCAAAAAGTTCTTGGCGCCTGTCCTTTTCTAAACTTCCCAGATCTCTAAGATCATTCTCTGCCCTATCCCTTAATTGATAAAATCTTTCCAATTTTATTTTACATCCCTGCAATCCGTCCAAACACGCTTGAGAATTATATGGCATAATCTACTATACCTTAACCTCCAAAAGCTCGTCATGGTGTGCGATTTCTTCCAGCTCTTTTTTGCTCAACAATTGCTTTGCCTTAGGCATCAAAACATTTTCCTCCTTGTCAATGTGCGCATTGATTATTTTAGAAATGGATTCTGTGATCGCCTTCAGCCTTTGCCTGTTCACATTTTTGCTCTCAGCTATTTCCTTCAACTCCAAAAACTTCTCCCTCATGAATTTGTGCTCATCCAGAAGCTCGTCGACAATTTCTGCTTTTCCACTCATTTTTTTGAACAATGTCATCTCCTCTGTTTTAAAGTGTGTGACCATTGTGGTGTTGAAGAAGTCAGAAACTTCTTTTAGTTTTTTTCTGGAATTTATTTTCGCCTCAGAATATTTTGTCAAAACCTTGATCTTCTCCATCACAACTTCAGTCTCATGCTCTATTGATTTTAGCGGAGCCATTGTCGACCACTGGTCTATCTTGTATTGGCATGCAAAGCCGCAAAGATTGGAAACATGCGATCTCATGATATCCATCAGCGGCCTTACAGTATCCTTGTTTGCAGAATAAACCCTGTTCTTCCCTTTTGTCTTTGACTCAACAAATCCGTGGTCCTTGAGTGTTTTTAGGTGGTGTGAGACAAGGCTCTGTTCCAAGTTTAGCTGTCCAGAAATATCCCCAACTGTCAAATCTTTCTCCAAAATTAAATTGATTATAGAAAGCCTGTTCCTGTCAGCCAGCACCGCAAAAAAACTTTCACACAAGTTAGAATTCATATGAATTTATGTTCATATGTATTTATAAACTTAACTGAGCCATCAAAGTAATATGTTCATCTTCGGTCATCTTGGGATAACTCTTGGAGTAATGTTGTTGATTAATTTTTTGATTAAAAGAAAATTTGATTACAGATTTGTTTTAATGGGTGCTATATTATCTGATTTTGACAAAGTTATAGGATTTTTGTTGACAGATATACACAACGGCAGAATAATCCTGCATACCGTTTTGTTTGCTGGTGTAATGTCAATAATTTCTGCAATCAAGAGAAGCAAAATCTTGATAAGCCTGACATCAGGGATCTGGATGCATTTGTTGTTGGATCAGTTATGGGGTGATCCTCAAACATTGTTTTGGCCATTGTATGGGAATTTCCAGCCATTACAAGGCTTTCAGTTAACAGACATCCTTCACAACACAGTAACGCAGCCTTACAACTTGTTTGGGGAGATATTTGGGTTGCTCATCCTATTCGCTTTTATGGTCAGGTATAGGCTATATATAGCTAAAAAATTAAAGGAGTTTGTAATTAGAGGCAGCATATGAAAGTCCGCGATTTGAAAAATCAACTAAATCTGATGATCCCTGAATTCAAGGTGAATGACCAGATGACAGCAGTAGCCCACTGGTTGAACAAAATTCACACATCACCAAAAGGCGAGTATACAACCTCCTCTGAGAAGGAAATTAAAACAGCAGAAAAGTTAAAGGGTTTAAGCCTTCTGGAATTTTCTGGAGAAGGGACAATAACAGTCAAGCTTTCTGAGGTTGGGAAAAAACTGCACGCAGACTTCCAAGCTCATGGGTATTTTAATAAATAATTGCTACAAAGCACCCTTTGATTTGAGGAAAGCCTCAACTTTTTCTGGCGCAAAATCAAATGTTGAAAATGAGTGAGGAAGAGCCTTGTCCAATGTAGTCATCCTCACTACATCTCTTCCATCTAAAATTAATTTTAATGGCTGTCTTCCAGCAATTTTGTTGAATCCGTCTGCTTCGTTTGCATACTGTCTATCTCTATATGTAATTCTTGGCATCTCTCCATCGCTTCTAGCAACAGCTATAAAGTCAACAAAATAAGCTCCATCAGTAGCAGCTGCTTGCAAAGCTCCACCAACAGGAAATCTTAAATGAAAAGCACCGTCGTCACATGAAGCTGCTTCATAATATTTTGGTTGAGATGGTGGTCTTTCTCTAGCCAAAACTACGGCTCTTGTTGTTGCAGGTGAAAACAAGTTAACACCGCCCATGTGTCTAGTGGACAGTGCTCTAAACCAAGTTGTATAAAAATCTTCATCATTAATT
Source organism: archaeon (assembly GCA_035290825.1). Taxonomy (GTDB): domain Archaea; phylum Aenigmatarchaeota; class Aenigmatarchaeia; order QMZP01; family JACQNV01; genus JACQNV01. Next base: position 9,676 of record DATDTO010000153.1, on the reverse strand, counting down.
CTAGCAACAGCTTCTCGAGGGCTTATGGCAACATCAAATCCTTCTTCAGGAGCTAAAAAATCGGTGAATGGATGTATTTGAACATTGGGATCTTTTTCGCCTGCTGTAACAATCACAAGTTTCTGTGGATCGGTTGAAGCTAACAAATAATCTCTACAATCACCACAAGGTGTGACTGGACCGAATGATGAATACAGAGCTATAACCCTTAGAAGCTCCCTTACTTTTTCATGACCATATGCATTTAATGCATGGTTAACAAGTGAGGTTTCTCCATGTATTGCTCTTGGATCTCCGTATTCTGTGTTTCCGCCTATTACAGCTTCTTCCCAAAACCCGTCATTTAAAATCGTGGCAGCCCTAACACGAAAACCAGAAATTTGTGGATCACATTTAGGTCCATACTCTGGATCAGAAGCCTTATCTAAAACATCCAAAAATAAATCAATATCTTTTACATACCTATTTCTCAATTCATCAGAAACTTGGAATTCAACCATACACAAAATTGAAAGCAAACAATTTAAGCTTTCAATCAAAAGGCAGAACGGGTTTTTAACCCATCAATTGGCCTTCTTCTTCCTTGCCTAGATCTCTCTCGAGTTTCTGTATGTCCTTCTTGATTGCGTCCAAATGTGCGAGGATCCTTTCTTTTTCTTTGTAGAATTCCTGCAGTTCAAGATAAACCTTGATTGACTCCCTGAATTCATGAAGGTGTAGTGTTGTGTATGGGATTTTGTTCAAATCCTTGGATACCCTTGAGACAAGGCTGCCAAGCCACTTGTTCATCCCGATTTTGACATCCTTCTTGATTATTTTGTCCTTGTCAAGGTGCGCTCTCATCAATCTAACAATAGTAGCTGTTGGAAATGGAAGCTTCTCTTTCGCCTCTTCCTCTTCGCTGACTTCTTCTTCAACTGGTTCAATCTTTGCCTCTGTTGGTTGCTCACCTTCTACAGGCTGCTCAACTGGCTGACTTTCTAATTGTGTTGCTTCTTCACTCATAAAACGGCTAGAAATTGAAACTTGGACGGAAATAAATCTTTGACATGATTGATAATTGATCTATTTCGACCTTCTACTCAATTTCGTCCCTTCACACCCCCTATAATATAGCTATATGTCATATAGTTAATATAGGAAATTGATTTTGGGATTTAAAAGCGTGATCTTTCGGCCTTAATAAAAGCTCCATACTTATTAACCGCTATTTCTATATTACTGTAATATGCCCGAAATCTGGCAGGATCCTTACACGCTCTCTGTTATCATATTTGCAGTTCTGGTCGCGATCTACGTCTACAAGGACAGGAAGAAGTTTGATAGGCAGTCAATTGTTTTGCTTAGAAGGACGCAGTTCGGAAAGAACACGATAATAAGGCTGGCGGAAAGGTTACCTAAATTCTGGAAGCACTTAGGATCCGCTGGCGTGATTATCGGTTTTTGCGCCTCGATATTTGTTGTTGCAACGCTTATCATGAATTTGGTTAGCATAACAGAGGCAAAAGGTACAGGGACAGCCTCTTCGGGCTTAGCCTTCCTAATCCCATCACCAACGCAGACAACTGTTGTGGGTCCTGGCTTCTTGGCAGTCCCTTTTTGGTATTGGATAATTGCGATAGCTTTGCTTGTGATCGTGCATGAGGGATTGCATGGAGTGATGTCCATTGCTGGCAAGGTGAAAATAAAATCCCTTGGATGGGGATTGTTATTAGTAATACCTCTGGCCTTTGTGGAGCCAGATGAAAAGAAATTGCAAAAGAAAAGTTTCATGGTACAGCAGCGCGTTTTTGCGGCTGGTTCTCTGGCTAATTTCATTCTTGCTGTGGTTTGTTTAGGCATCCTGACACTCGGGTTTTCTGGAATATACCAAGCCTCTGGTGCAGGATTCCAAGGTCTAGTAAAGGATCTGCCAGCTGAACAAGCAAATCTAACAGGTGTGATTGTTGCAATAGATAATTACACAATAAAGGATGCAAAAGACCTTTCAACAGCCTTGAAGGAGATTGGTCCAAGCAAAGAAATATTGGTTAAGACAAAGGTTGTGAAAGAAACAACAGTTGAAGATAAACAATACACACTTACAACAGTAGCAGAGCCAAACGCAACCAATGTGCGCGGTTTCATAGGTATCACAGGCGTCGCGACGCAGCAAGTACTAAAAACAGATTTGCTCCAATATGCGGGGATACTTTTATTCTTCCAAGGTTTGTTCTTCTTCCTCTTCCTGATTAATTTTGGTGTGGGCCTTGCAAACTTGTTACCAATTGGTCCTCTAGATGGCGGCAGGATGTGGGATCTGGTTTTCAAAAGGCTGTCCAAAAAACACGGAAAAAGAATAGCAAGCTATGTTAGCTGGTTCGCCCTGTTTTTGTTAATAGCCAATTTTGCATGGCCGTTTGTTTAAACAAGTAAAGTCCTTATTTCAATAGCACTAAATTTCTAAGGAGCCAGTTCCTTTTTAGTGGCTTTTTGGGTTTAATTCTGGAAAATCAGAATCCAATATGCCTATACAGTCTGAATAAGCTTTGACGCGCCCTTGAATATCTCCTTTTGAGATATCTCCATGCTCCATCCCAGCAGTATACAAATATGGTTGAAAAGATCTGCACCTTTCCAAGATGTTTTCAAGCTTTCCTCTATATTCTCTTAACCGTCTAATATCAGCACTTTCCATACTCACCGCTTTTTAGTGAGCGTACCTATTTATCAATATATCCCCCCACTTTGTGTAGAGCAGTAGAAAGGTTTATTAACATGTGGGACAATTCTAAAAGATGAACACAAAGGTATTGGAAAAGATTGGGCTGACCAGAAATGAAGCTCTGGTTTATTTGGCGCTTTTGAGAATTGTGACATCAAAAACAGGGCCTATACTAAAGGAGTCTGGACTTAACTCGGGGAAAATATATGAAATTCTTGAATCATTGAAAACCAAAGGCCTTGTGAGCGAGTCTGTGGTAAATAATGTCAGGAATTTTACAGCAGCCCCACCATCAGAGATATTGGGATATTTGGAAAAAAAGAAGGAAGAGATAGAAGAGGATGAAAAAATTATGCTTTCCGAATTGCCCAACTTAGAAAAACTAAGGAAAATTGGAATAAAAACCACAAAGGCGGTTACGTATACTGGTTTAAGGGGGATAAAAACTGCAGCCAATGAGGCCCTTGATTCTATGGATCCAAAAGAGGAGATTTTAGCAATGGGAGTGACAGAATTGAAAGATAAAAAATTCAATGAATTCTGGAAGGTGTGGTCAAAAAAGAGGGTCAATAAAAAGATTTTTGCACGGCACATATTCTCAGAAAAAAGCAGCTACTTTGAGGCATTTAAAAAAATGAAATATACAGAACCTAGGGTTTTGACGGGGTTGACTCCTGTGACAGTTGACATTTTCGGCCAAGATAAAGTCCTTATACTAAATTATGATGAGCCCGCTTCGTGTATATTGATATATGACAAAAATACAGCAACGTCCTTCAGGCAGTTCTTTAACCAGTTATGGGGGCTGTCGAAAAGTTAAGAGTTTTTTTATCTTATTCCCAACCAGAACGCATTTATAAACCCTATACAAATTATAAGTATGAGCGAATTAATTTTGCATGGTGAACACAAAACTCAATGGGTAACCATATCGTTGGATGAATATGAGAGTATGAAATCCACACTTGAGATTCTGTCTAGCCCCAAAGCCATGGAGAAGATTAGAAAGGGCGAACAGGAGAGGTTAAAGGGGAAGGGTAAAAAGCTTGAGGATGTTAAAAAGGAGTTAGGACTTTAAAAGTCATCTTTGTGTAAAATAGCCTCAATTTGAACTAGTTTTTCTTTTTCGTTAATTACGTAGATAATTCTCCAACGCCTTTCAAAATATAGCTCCCATTTACCTGACAAAGGCCATCTAAGCGGTTTACCATAAATGTCCGGATACTCTTTCAGTTTTTCTATCTTCTTGAAAAACCGCCTTTGTAGCTCTGGATCAAACTTTGTCAAGTCTTTCTTTGCTTCTGGCATTATTTCAATATCATAAGCCATGATAGTATTTGTCTAAGGATGTTAATAAATCGGCCAATTTGCACACATGTAAGGCTTATAAAACTTACTCTCCTTTTAAACAGCATGGCAACAGAAGCACCAAAAATAATTACTGCAACACCAGCAGACATCAGAGCATATTTTGCTTTTAGGGCTTTTCAGAATGGAGACGAGTATCTTGTTCTTGGAAAAAACCCTTTTAGTAGAGATATATCTTCGGGTTCATTTCATCCAGTTGACCGCGCTGGGTTTTTAAGGTTTGATCAAGCGATGGAGGCGTGGAGAACAGGAGGGAGAAAACTTGTTTCCAAGGGATATCTATTCAGTTGTGACTGTGGGTATGGAAATGGCAAACATGACAATATCAGGACTTTCGAACCACCTGGAGAGCCCCAAAATTGTTACGAATGTGGAGATCAGACTGGATATGATTCGATTCCAGCAATTGGATGGTCTGCTGAACAATTGTTGTCTGACCCAGAAGCCAGAGAGACTGATATAGATATTGATTTTTTATTTAACAAAAAACCAGATGGATACCCTTTTCGGATGGATTTTGTAAATGAGTATTTCAGTTTTATTGGAGCTAATCTTAAAGACCTTGTAAGCGATGGTGGTCATGTTCATGTGTATCATGTTACTATGAAACCAACAGATGCTCCAAGAATAGAAGGAACAGAAGGCCTGATAGCCGAAATGGAGTTCCGCGGAAAGGATAAACTGTTTCTTCCAGAATAAAGCAGCAGCTAAGTCATAAAATAAAAGAAAAAGTTAAGTAAATGTTTTCTTAAAACTTTTATTGCCTTACAATGCTTTTAGGTTGTCAGCAATGAAGTTTATTATCGTTTTGTCGTCTGGAACTGCTATCGACCTTTTGAACCTCTTTGTGCCGTCTGGCAAAAAGAAGCCTCTGGATATGGCAATGAACTCGTTTTCACCAGTTTCTGCCTTTGCTTTTTTCCTTGCGACTTCGATAAAGTTGTTTTTACCGAATTTGACTTCCTCTGCTTTCAGTGTTTCAAATTCTACGTTTCCGCCTTCCATAGTTTTTCCTCCGTTTGTATATATGCGCAAACAATTCCTTTGTGAGGAGACGTTTGTACAGTGTAATCTCAAATAGGATTGGTAATATTTAAAGGTTAGCTAGGCCAATAATATGGTATTAGAGATGCTATGAAATTCCAGTACCTTGTTTTAATTTTGATCGCAGTGCTCCTAATCAGCGGCTGCACGCAGAAAACAGACATAAAACCAATTGACACAACCAGCCCGCCAAAATACACACCAGCAGACACATCGACACCGCCTAAATTCTCTCCAGAGCAGTCTACATTGCCTGCTGGTTTGGAAGGCAAGTTTGTTGGCACATGGTGGGTTGGTAAATCAGAATTCAAGGCAGACCAAGGCGGTATATATTACCCAGAGGATCCAGCAGGCAAAATCGCATTAAATGCTGATAAAACTTGGGAAGATGACAAAGGCAAAAAAGGGACTTGGTCTGTGGAAGCAATCGAAGATGGCGATTGGGAAAAATGGGGCGTTTCCTGGGATAGTTCAGCTGGTAAGCCAGAAAAGAAGTTTGTATTAAAGGGTACGGAGACAGTAAGTGGCTGGATAGAACAAGGGGACACAACAAACATGTTTTGGCTATTCTTCAGGTTTGAAGGCAACCAGGAAATACCTGCTGGTTGGATACAGCTGAGATTTGAGAAACTGAGCGATACGCCAAAAGTCGAGCCAACTCAGTCTAGTAGCACAACACCTGTTTTCAACCCATCACGAGACCCTGAAGTTGCAAAGACAAAAGTTGTTTCTGGTTTAGAAAGTAAGCTTGTAGGTGAGTGGGGTTTCGGGACAAGCAGGCACCTGGCTTTACGGGCTACTGGTAAATGGGAGCTTGTTCCTGAAGCCGGCGGATCTTCTGGTACATGGGAGTTAAAAGATGTAACCGCAGCCGACATCAAAAAGTGGAAAGAAGATGATAAAATCTCAGATGCATCAGAAATTGCAAGCAAAAAATTAGTTTTTTATGATCGTAAATGCGGCCAGACCCCAGAAACAGAAGAAGTCTTCCTGTCAGCAGATGATCAGAGTTCGTTTGGCAGCTGCGGGATTGCTTGGAGAAAGCTTTGAGATATTTGTGTGCTATTGGTTCTCTTTGTATGACCACACTATAATTAAATGTTGTATATTTCCAATAGTTATGTGGCCATATGGCATATGATTTATTGAGCGTGTTGTGCATTTAAAGCTTACAATAAAATTTGATAGTATGTTACCAGTTCCCGAGTTAATAGAAATGGAGATCCGGCCATCTAGTTCCACTCATCCATCTCTGGGCACATACAAAAGTCCAGGCCACTTGTTTAGGTATTCAAAAACTCTGACAAGAACAGGCAAAAACTATTACGATTTAAAAGCCCAAATTCCAGAAGGGTCAAGAATGTCCACAGCGGCCGAAGATCTGGCAATACAGCTCCCTTATGAGAGGATTGGACGCATAGTAAGGGCCGCTAAAATAAACCTAGGCGAGCTGGAAGGCAAAGACTTTGGATATATAGCATCTGCCCTTAATCTCGATGAAATGGGAAAAGCAGATTTGAAGCTTATTCTTGACATAGAAGGAGGAGAACTTGTCACAGACCCAAGAATGGCAAAGCCTTTCAATGACCTGTTTGCAAGGGAAAACAATGGTTGGTATGCTTGGCAATGGACAGAAACAGGATTAAGGGTTCCAAAAGGATGGGAAGATGGAAGATCACAAAAAGATGCAAAAGGTAACATATATGTCCCAAGAATTGTTCTTATAGGAGACCAAGAAGTTGACGAAACCCCAGTTCCAGAAGGAAACGGCAGGGTTGTTGTTGAGTGGAATGAAGTTTTTGGAATCCCAAGTTTGACAACTAATGAAGGCGACGCTACAAATCAAAAAAACCACACAACTCATTTTTATCTCAACGCAAACCCAGATGTAGATGAAAGAACAGGAAGGCAAGATGTTGCTGTTGCTCGTGGGAGCCGCTGGCACGACGATGTACACGTTAGGTGCCTTAGCGTCCGTGCGCGCTACGGGCGTTGGTATGCGGATGGCGATGTCAGCTTCCGTCAAGTTCAGGGTTCAGTTCCGGTTATTGAAAAATTACCTGCGTGATTGATTGCTTTTTGTTTTCTTACCCATCGCTTCCCTAACTCTTTCAACATCTATTATCTCTTTTTCGATTTGATATATCTATCAATGGCTTCTTTTTTAATGAACCAGTTTCTTCCCAGTTTTAAGGCCTCTATCCTACCTTTTCTGGCAAGAAGGCTAAGGTATTCTTGCGAATATGGTGTGCCCTTTGCAGCTTCAGCTAAGCTTATAAAATCGGAGCCGCCTTTAAATGAATCTAGATATATGTCCAAGCTTCTCTCTATGTTCCTCCCAATGAAGTCTATGAAAGGTTTGGTGCCCCCCTGGTCTGCCTTCCTCAGTCTGTCATAATATTTTTTCCTATCCACTTTTAGGACTATTGTAATTGGATATCCATGTTGCATCAAGAAAAGATTCATAATCAGTCTTGCTGTCCTCCCGTTGCCGTCTGTAAATGGATGGATTTCAACAAGTTTATAGTGGATTAGAGAAGCCAGTTCTATTGTATTAAGGTTATCGGGGTTTTTGTTTATGTATTCTAAATATTCAGCCATTTTGTCTGGAACTTTCTCAAACCTTGGAGGACTCTTTATTGCCCCCAGAATTCTTACATTAACGTCCCTATATCTTCCTGCGTATTCATCGTCTATATTGGTTAGAATTGTCCTGTGAATTTTCTTGATAGTGTCTTCTGTTATTTTTGATTTTTCCTTAACTATATTCTCTAGAAACTCAAAACCTTTTTGATGGTTTGTTGCTTCAAAATGCTCTCTCAAAGGCTTCCCTCTTATGGTTATGCCTTCCTCTATCACAAGCTTAGTCTCCCTAAGCGTAAGGCTGTTTCCTTCTATTCCATTGGAGTTGTAAGCAAGTTCTATTGCGAACTGTTTTTTTAATTTCTCCAAAACTGATTTTGGCAGCGGTCTTAGTGAATCTAAATCTTTCTTCTTTCTAATTATTCTGCTAAAGAGATCTTTGTCAATTATCATGTTTTATATTGTATCGGATAGCTTATAAACTTATCTATCCGATATTTGCAAATGGATCGCATCTTAATAATTACATATCGGTTATACAGAATTAGCTACTATCCGATATTATGTCAAACTTAACCTTTGATTTTCTTATCCTTTTTCACCATCGCTTCCCTGACCCTTTCAACGGCAATTTCCATCGCCGCATCTCTTGGTTTTACGCCATTTTGCTTTGCTCTCTTCAAAACCTTTTCTGTATTTACCCTGATTTTTTTCTCGACTAGTTTGAACATTGTATCAGGGTTTTTACCTCTATATTCTGCATAAGAGGAGATGACGCCGCCTGCATTTGCAACAAAGTCAGGAATCACAAGAATACCCTTTTTATGCAACTCTTCCTCAATTTCAGGTGTTGTTGGTATATTTGATCCTTGGACAATCAGTTTTGCCTTTATTTTTTCTGCATCACCTTTGTGGATTAAGTCTGGTATTGCAGCTGTGACCAAGATGTCTGCTTCAACAGAAATTATTTCTTTTGGTGACAAAACTTCACCTTCACCATAAGCTGTGACAGTACCTTTTTCTTTTTTTGTCTGATCAAGCCTTTTGAAATCCAGCCCATCTTTTTTGTAAATAACTCCTTTGGAATCTGAAACAGCTACAACCTTTGCCCCATATTCTGTTAGGTGTTTTGCTGCAAACCAACCAACATTTCCAAAGCCTTCAATGGCTATTGTTGCTTGTTTCAAATCCATTTTAAGATGCTTCGCAGCGACTTGTGTGGCAACAAAAACCCCGAAGCCAGTTGAACCATATTCATGTGGGATGCCACACTTCTTGCCGCCGTTGTGGTTTACACAAAGCGTTGAGGGCTTGCCTGTACATGATTTCCAAGAACCATTTGCCTCTGAAAACCATTGCATCTCTTCTTCTGCTGTGTTCATGTCTGGACCAGCAACATAAAGCTTCGGACATATTATTTTTATCGCGCGGGAAAAGGACTGGACAATTTCCTTTTTCTGCTCTTTTGTAAGTTGTCTATCATCTGCAACTATCCCTGCTTTCGCGCCACCAAAAGGCAAACCAGCCAAAGCATTTTTCTATGTCATCGCGCGCGCAAGTCGAGAGACTTCTTCAATAGAAACAGTTGGCGTCATCCTTATCCCGCCTTTGCCTACACCTCGGCTTAAATTATCTAGAACAACAAACCCATGCATCTTGGTTTTCGGATCCCACACCTCAAAGATTTTCTCAGGACCAAACTCATCAAAATTTACCATACAAAGTCAGATACCTAATTTTGTATTCCTATTATTTAAGATTGTTGAGGATGTCAAGAATATCCATGAAATCTGTTATATTCCAATCTCCCTTTGCGGCACCCCCGAAAATAATTGATTTTAAATGTGTAATTCCACTGGTCTAGTGACCAGTGGATAGCATGACGAGAGAAAGCTTATTCTGTGAGAAAAAAATAATAAACGGGGAGCGAAACCTGCCCCGTTAACAGAGTGATTTGATTACTTGTAGGTTTCGCGA
>DATDTO010000152.1:0-12415 GCA_035290825.1 archaeon | reverse complement strand
TTTACAGATGACCAAAAAGAAAGGTTTTTGGCAATAGTATGCGAGGTTGCTGCAGTTGTAGAAACTTCCGGTGCAATAAATGTGATAAAAGAAGATCCAGACGACAATGTTATTTTAGAGTCAGCAATTGTGGCTGGTGCCAACTTTATTGTTTCCGGTGACCCAGATTTACTTAATTTGAAAGAATTTAATGGTATAAAGATTGTTAAGCCGAGAGAATTTGTAGAAATTTTTAATAAGAAGCCTTAAACGCCCTATTTACCGGTTTCTGTTTCGTCTATCCACCTTCTAATCAACTTCTCGATTTCAGCTGAGATCTTAAGTTCCTTCAAAACACAAAGGGCTTTGAACTTAAGGAAGGTTTCTTTATCAACTTCTATGGTTGTTGTAATGGTTGAGGCTTCTTCATCTGCCATGAAAAGAGATATAGATTTTGGGTTTATAAAGGTTTCCTTTTTCACAGAAAGGTATTTTTCTATCTGGATTAAGGGTGTTTAGCAAGTAAACTCTAGGTAGATCTTGTGGGTAAAGCTTTTTAAATACACTTTTGTAACTACCATATAGTGGTATGAAAAGGTCTACTCGTATAGGGATTATGGGTACGGTCGCGCTAGCCGCAGCATTATCCTTAGGTAGGGTTGTTTATTCACCTTCGTTTTATTTGGCGCAAAAGTTCGAGTGTTTGAGGGATAGATATGTCCAGAAGGTTGTTAGAGGAGAAGGCGTATTGCCAGAGTATGTTGCTGGCGTGAGGTATATAGACTCTGCGAAGGCTGAAGGTTATAGGAAAAATCATGGCTTGGATAATCTGGCTGCTATGCACACTTTTGGCGGAGAAGCTTCACAAATAGGGAAGAGGGAAATCAAATCGGAAATAGCAGTCCTTCCATATTCATTTGAAGGCGATTTTATAGAAACAGAAGAAGACTTTGAATCAACTTTAGACCATGAGATGACACATGCAAACCACTTTTATAACGGCTTTCCTTCCATAAGCGGGTTTGATGGCAATGGTATTGAAGATGATGTGCTAGAGGTTGTGAATGAGTTGAGCGCATTGAGAATTGAGATCGCAGGTTTTTCAAAAAGAAAGGTTTCTAGAAAACACGCTGTGCCAACATTTACAAGATATATGGTGCACTACTGTGAACTTTGGAATCCAGAGGTTCAGGCCCATCTAGAACCGGGTGTACCTGAAGCTTTACAGGATCTGTTTTTTGAGGATTGGATGCTGAAATCAAATGCTTATCGCAACGATGGTGATAAAAGGTTTGTTCTAGACCCAGAAAATGGTGAGTGGCTGAGATTGCCGGAGTCAGTCAAGTAGATTATTTTCCTAAAAACACCCCGAAAAAGTCTGTTGGGACAGTGTAGTTGTATGTTGAATTTAGATATTCGTTTAGGTTTTTCAGATATCTGTGGGTTACGGTCCCAATTGCCTTGCACTTTGTTTTGTCGCCGATGATCATGTAGGAGGTTGTGTTTTCTATGATAGACAGGTTTTGGATATCTTTATAGACATCGTCGCCTTCTGGCCCGTATTGTATGATCACCCTGTAACCATCCTCTATATCTTTGTAAACTTGCAACCCCCTGGATGGGCTGTCTGTTGACAGGCCATAATAGTTTAAGGCCACCCATATATTGGACTTGGCGGCGCAGTTTACCTTGCTGACAATTTCTTTGTAGTTTGACGGGTCTATAAGCTTCATTGCAGGAACTAGGAAGGCTGTTGTAATCAAGGTTATTACAAGGAAGGTTGGAACTATATATTTGAACTTTATTTTTTTGAGGCTCAGGGTTGCGAAATAGGCGGCAGGCAAGACAAGGCTGTATAGGTATCTTGGCTCTTTTATTGGTGTGCGGATGAAAACCAGGATTGTGATTGCCATTATCACAAACATCAAAACATCTGTCTTGCCTATTTTTTTGATCCTGGAGTAGATTCCAAGTATTAGGAAGGGGATGGTAAAGTTAAAGGCGAACAGTATATCCTCTACTTTCGGCATGGTGAGCGGGATATAATCCCTGTATTTTATATTGAGGGCGTAGAAGTCTTTGAGGCTTGTTAAAGGATCGCCTGTTAGGTACCAGTTGTATACCAGCCAACCCGAGAACAATAAGGAAAAAACTATGAGTGAGAGTATTATCTTTTTGATGTTTTTTTGGAAAAGTAGTATTGGGAGATAAAAAATGTTTGTGTACCTTAGAAGGGCGAGCAGACCTAAAAATATTCCAGATTTTTTTGTGTAGAGGAAGGCTACTGAGAGGTTGAGCAGTGAAAGGGAAAACAGCTCTGTGCCCACAGTGAAACCAAGGGCTATGGAAAATGGTGTGAGGGAGAAGATGTAGAAGGCTGTCCTGTTTAATTTTAGGGTGTCAGCTAACTTTAGGGTTGAGTAGAGGAAGAGTAGGGAGACAAAAACTATATAGAAGTATTCGCCTAAAGCGCGGTTTAGGCCTGAAGGGAACATCACAACAGACGCTAACGGCGGTCTCATGATCTCCAGATACTCGCCGGTGCCATAGAAATACTCAGCGTTCAGGGAATAGGATGAAAAATCCCATCCAAAACCAGTTGACCGCTGCCAGAGCCAGATAGCTAAGGTTATTATAAAAACAAGTGTGATAATTTTGTTGGCTTTGAAAAAGTTTATGGGTTTTGATGGCATAACTCACAACTGAAGACTCAGGATCGTGTCTCGCCTGTTCAATTGGGACACAAGACATCTCAGCATCCCAGATGAGATGCTGACTCAAGACCTCACCAATTTACTATAACAACTCTCCCCAACCAATCAATCTCCACCTACCAGCGACTTGCCTGGAGATTGCCAGCCTATCGCCTTTGTCTGCGCACACTGGGAGTTTCAATCTGATTCTTGTTTGCTTGCCTACAGCGATGACAACACCAACTGTCTTTGTTGTACCTATTGTCAACATCAAAGGCTCTGTTGTTTTTATAGGTTCAACTTCCAGTTCCTCCTTTGTGCCTATCACCCTTTTCAAAATGCTGGTTTTTATTGAAATCTCGTCTGAGATAGGTGGAAGGCTGTCAGGACGACCAAGGACTTGGCCTGAAAGGCCGTCTGCTTTTGTGATTGATGGGTCTAGTAGTGTGGATACTGCCAACAAACCACCAGCACCTGCTTTGTTTATGTCTGTGCTGGCTTTCTGTAAGCTGGTAATTTTGGATTTAACCGGCTGGAATTTGTCTTTTATCTTTATCCCTGGCCTGACCTCGATTTCATCTCCAACCTTTAGTTCGCCTTGCGCAAGGGAACCACCCAAAACCCCACCAATTAGTTTCTCAATTTGCTGGCCTGGACGGTTTATGTCAAAGGATCTTGCAATCAGCATTTTTGGCGGTTTGTTTACATCCCTTTTTGGCGTTTTGATGGTTTCCTCGATTGTCTGGATAAGCATGTCTATGTTGACAAGGTGACGTGCTGACACAGGCACAATAGGCGCGTTTTCTGCAACAGTGCCCTTTACAAATTCTTTTATCTGATTATAATTTTTCAGGGCTTTTTCCTTGTCAACCAGATCTATTTTATTTTGGACAATTATAATTTGTTTTATCCCCGATATGTCCAAAGCTGTAAGGTGCTCCCTTGTTTGTGGCTGCGGACATTCTTCATTTGCTGCGATCACAAGTATGGCGCCGTCCATTATGGATGTGCCTGACAGGACTGTTGCCATCAACGTCTCGTGGCCTGGTGCATCGACAAAACTAACTGTCCTAACAGGCTCGCAGTCTGAAAAACAGGTTACACACTTTTCTGTCCTACCATAAAGGTTGCATTTAGAACATTTATAAAAAGTTACATCAGAATAGCCCAGCCTTATTGTAATTCCCCGCTTCACTTCTTCAGAATGTGTGTCTGTCCATTTACCAGAAATGGCTTGGTTTAGACTGGTCTTGCCGTGATCGACATGACCTACCATGCCTATATTTAGTTCCGGTATAAGCTTGGGGCCTGCTTTAACTACTTCTGTTTTGTCAGCTATTTTCTCTTCCTTAACCTGTTTTTTTGGGATTCTAATCACCTCTTAAATTAAATAGAAAAAATTGTTGGAGCCTAAGCTTCTACTGCTTTGGTTGCCATCTTTGGTTTGTCAGTCATCTGTTCAGAGAGTTTGGCAGCATCTTCCTGCTTTTGTTTCCTCTTCTCTTCGTCTGTCAGCTCTTTTTTCTCTTTTTCTTCTTTTGGCTTCACTCCAAGCAGTTCTTCAATTGATTTTGAACCGTATGCTGTTACTTTAAGGTTTATTTGGGAAATTTGATTGGAGATTGTGTTGCCACGGACAGAACGCCTTCTTCGTTGGCCTGTTAGCTTTGGATAAAAGCCGGGACCAGAAGACAGAAGAACCCTTTTCCTTCCCAAACCTTCCAAATCCTTTCTCATTGGGAACCCTTCCTTGTCTGAGCCACCTGTTACCTGCAGCTCATACCCTGCGAGACCCAAGAAATCGCCTTTTACAGACTCGCCAAGTTTTTTACCAACTAAACCAGAAACTGCCTCATCAACTTCTTTTTGGTATGCTCTCCTAGTTTTTGGATCTGACAACACTAATTTAAAACTCATATAATTCACCCAGCCTCTTTAGTGGTGTTTGCTGTATTGCATCTAACACCGGGATAGTATCTATAATAGAAGAAGCTATATAAATGTTAAATTATACCGGAATTACATCAACTATATACCTTACTTTATGCTTACCGTTTGGACTTTCAACTCTTTTAACTTCAACAATATGGAATGCATAGGAGTCTGTTTTCCCATTTAGCCTTTCCAGCTCGTCCATGGCAACGTCACCGCCATCACCAATCAACTTTCTTCTCGTTGGCCTTTCCCCAATAGACCTCAAAACACTCTTAGCACCTGTTCTGAACTTGATTTCATAAGTTTTCACTTGCCTTCCGGTAGTTGAGCTAGAAACAGGTTCTGGTATTTGCATGTCTGTGTAATCCCCTATTTGACCTTTATTTCTTTGATCAAAAACAATCTCAAGGGCTCTCTTAGTTATGGCTTTGTCTGGCCTCATGTCATCCCTGTATCTTGACGGGGATTCTGCTGTATTTGCTATAACCATCTCGTCATCTCTGACACCGTCCATTTCTTCTGCTTGCGCCTCCTCTTCCAATACTTCTACAACAGTTTGGGCTCTTGGTGTTCTTCTTCCTTCATCAAAATATCCTGGGTCTGGGTTTGGATTGAGAGTAAATTTAAGATATGGATTTGTCGGGCTGTCAAGGCCGTCTTCAACTATTACAAGCTCATTTGGTGTTGTCTTAGAAATAATTCTATATACTTCGTCCCTGGTTGGCCTCTGGCCTTCTGGGATAAAACTGTCAACTTCCACTGTACGAGTCTTATAACCCAACTCGGCTACAGACCTGTCAAATATCAAAAGCACTTTATCCATAACCGTAGACATGCTTAAGTTGTTGAAGAAGTAGCTTTAAATACTTTTAATTTTTTTATAGAATAGTTATAATAATTATTATAGAAGGATCTACATCTCCTCTGGCACTTCTATACCAAGCAAGTTTAGACCGATTGTCAAAACTGTGGAAGCTGATTTTACCAAAGCCAATCTTGCTGATTTTAATTTTTCCTCGGCTTGGAGGACTGGAACAGACTGGTAGAAGGCGTTGAACTGCTGCGCCAGCTCGAACAGGTAGGTTGTTAATATGTACGGCGAATATGCATCCGCTGACTTTTTTACAGTTTCTGGGAAATCTGAGAGTTTTTTCAGCAAACCTGTTTCTGCTTTCTCTTTCAACAAGGTCGCATCAAACTTTACAGGCGGCTTCTCCTTTTCCAAAATTTTGTTTGCTCGGACAGTTGTATACTGCAAATAAGGCCCACTTCTGCCGTTTATATCAAGGGCCTGGTCCCAGTCAAACTTGATGAACTTGTGATTTTCTATACACAACATCTGGAACTTTATTGCGGCGAAGGCGACTTGTTTGGCGACTTGATTTTTGTTTTTGAGTTCAGGATTTTTTTCCTCTATCTGTTTGAGAGCCATGTCTGTCATCTCATCCCTCAAATCTTCATACAAAATCACATTGCCCAACCGTGATGACATTTTACCTTCTTTAAGTGTGACTAAACCATGGGATAGGTGATGATGCTCGCCTTTTGAGAACCCTAGCAGCTCGTATGTTTTGAACAGCTGCTGGAAATAGAAATCCTGCTCAGAACCGACCACATAGAGGTATTTGTCAAATTTGCCGATTTTACTTTTCAATTGTCTCAAACCGAAATCTTTTGTAGAGTAAAGGGCAGTCCCATCAGACTTTAGCAAAATAAAAAAACCGAGGTTGTGTGGTTTTAGGTCTATACCAATTGCACCCTCGCTTTCAGTAAGCTTGCCTTGCTTAAACAGGTCTTTTACCAAACCCCTCCCTGGCTCTACACACTCGCTTTCAGGTATGTTGTGGTCGACTTTTATGTCCAACTCTCCAGCTATTTTTTTGTAGGCATCATAACACCTATCCCTAAAATCTTTCCATTCAACAACCAGCTTCGGGTCCCCTTCATCTAGCTTCCTGTTTAATTCCTGCGCCTCTTTTTCGAACCCTTCAGAATCTTTTGCTTTGTTGGAAGATGCAGCGTATATTTCACCGACCCATTTTGAGAAATTTTCCTTTGGCGCAGTCCCTTTGTAAAATTTGTGGTAATACAACAACCATCTGGAAACATGGATACCAACATCGCCGTTATAGGTGACTGTTGTGGCCTTCCTTCCTGTAAAGTCGAGGAGCCTTCTTACAGACTCGCCAAAAACAGCGTTTCTTATGTGACCTATGTGGAAGGATTTGAATGGGTTTGCTTGGTAGACGTCCATTATCACTCTTTCATTAGAATCTGCGCGGCCATATTTTCTTTTTCCCTTCAGTATTTTTTCTAGGAGGTTCTGTCCGATTTTTCCCCAATCTATATAGAAGTTGACATAAGGCCCCAAAGGCTTGATTTCTTTTATATTTTTTATTTTCAATTTACCAGCAAGATCTTTTGCGGTTTCAACCGGGCTTTTCTTCAGCTCTTTGGCCAATTCAAAACAAGGGAGGGACAAATCTGCGTCTATGCTTTCTGGCGGCTTTTCTAATCTTGGATTTTTTACGCCGGTCTTTTCCAGGGCTTTTAATATTTCGGATTTTACAGATTCCATGAAATAGTATTGAAGAGGGAAAATATAAAGAAGTGGATAAAAGTTAAAAATTAGACCTCAACCAGAACTTTGTCGCCTTCAACCTTTACTTTGTATGTGTTAACCTTGGCTGCTGGGTTAACAGGGGACACACCTGTTTTTACATTGAATTTCCACCCATGCCATGGGCAAGTTACTACAGAGTCGTCTAGTGTTCCTTCTCCTAGAGGACCACCACGATGCAAACAAGCGTTCTCTGTGACATGGAAATTGCCTTCCACATTGAATAATGCCAATTCCTTTCCGCCGGCATTTACAACCTTATTGTTTCCCGGTTTCAACTCAGAAACCTTTGCTACTTCAACAAAACCCATAAAATCACCTTAAAATAATTAAGTTCTAAATTTAAAAGCCTTTCAGTATTTTTAGAAGCTGTGAATGCAATTTGCTGTTTGCTGCTAGGATGTCTTTTTTGGTTGTGTCCCAAGGGTTTCCTGAGAGGTCGGTGACTACGGCTCCTGCTTCTTTTGCTATTAAACTGCCTGCGCCGACATCCCATGGATTGGTGTCTGTTATCTCAACTATATCCATCCTGCCCGCAGCCAAGTAGCAGAACTCAAGAGCTGCGGCTCCAAATTGTCTTGTATGATTGGAGAGAAGTTTAAGCTTGGAATATATTTTAAGGGCTCTCTCAATTGCTTTCTGGTTTTTTCCACCATGGCAGAATGCAATAACAGAGCTTGAAAAATTAGAGGTATCGGAAATGGAAATCTTTTTGCCGTTGAGGTAGGCTCCCCTCCCTTCAATTGAATAAAATAGTTCATCCAAAATTGGCGAATATATTACCCCCATAACAATTTGCTTGCCTTTTGCCAGGCCAATTGAGACATTGAAAAATGGGTTTTTGATTTTGAAGTTGGTCGTTCCGTCCAAAGGGTCGACAAGCCACATGTAGTTTGAATTTTTCCTTTCCTCTCCGGCTTCTTCAGAGAGGATGCTATAATCTGGAAAGGCTTTTTTTAGTTCAGACAAGATGATTTTTTCAGAGGCGAGATCGGCTTCTGTGACAAAACCCTCAAATTTGCTTTTCTCTTTCACAGTATGCGCTTTGTCAAATAAGTCTCTAAGCAGTTTTCCTGCTTCCTTTGCTGCATGGGCCGCAACCCTTAGCTGTTCGGAATAATCGGACATATAATTAATTAGATATAGATAATATATAGATATGGAAGACTGTATTTTTTGTAAGATAGTTAGGGGTGAGGTTGACTCCGCAAAGTTGTGGGAGGATAAGGAGTTTCTGGCTTTTTTGGATGTAAACCCCAACACAAAAGGCATGGCTTTAGTCATTCCGAAAACACATTACGAGTCTTATGTTTTTGATATCCAGGAAGATGTTTATAAAAAACTAATGGTTACTTCTAGAATAGTTGGCAAAATTTTAGAAAAAGGCCTCAGAGTGAAAAGGGTTGCCATGGTTATGGAGGGGTTGGGTGTAAACCACGCACATATAAAATTGTATCCGCTCCACGGATTACTTGACAGGTTTAAGGAGATGTGGGCGGAAGATAAAGTGTTCTTTGAAAAGTATAAAGGCTATCTTTCTACACAATTGGGACCTAAAATTGATATGGTAGAGTTGAAAAGGCTGGCAAAGGAGATGAGTGGTGTATGATATCTTACAGCAAGGCGCCGGACGTTGAACAGGAAATTGTGGATATTGTTAGAAGTTTGGAATTGGTCCACGTGGATTTATCCAGGGTTGTTTGTATCAGGAGCTTTGGCTCAAAAAGTAGGAGGACGCTGGCGCGCTGTCACACTATTTCTAGGATTGTGCAAAAGTCTTTGGATATTGGGGCACATTATATAATAGAGGTTATTGCTGAACAGTTTGACAAATTACCTCGGGAGGAGAAGACGAAAACACTGATACATGAGCTGCTGCATATACCAAAAAGTTTTGGCGGTGGGTTCAAGCACCATGATTTTGTCAATCACAAAAACGTGGAGAAGTTGTATAGGCAATATCAGAGTTGTAAGCTAGACGGTGGGTTGTGAAAAATATTCTAAAGCTTGTAATCTCAGTTGTAATCTGCGAGGCTGTTGGTTTAGTTGGTTCAATTTTTACTTTACCATCTATAGGCTCGTGGTATTCCGGTTTACAGAAACCAGCGTTTACACCGCCGAATTGGCTGTTCGCCCCTGTTTGGACAGTACTGTTTTTGTTGATGGGCGTTTCTTTATATTTACTGGTTGAAAAGAAGGTTAACAAGGACATTAAAATTGGTTTGGTTATTTTTGGTGTGCAGCTTGGACTGAATTTACTGTGGTCAATTTTGTTTTTTGGTTTGCACAGTTTATTCTTTTCCTTAATAGAAATCATGGTTTTGTGGGTTTCTATATTGGCCACGATGATCTGGTTTTGGAGGATTAGAAGGGTTGCAGGATATTTGCTTGTCCCGTATATCTGTTGGGTGACCATTGCCGCGTTGTTGAACTATTACATTTGGATCCTAAACCCTTAGAATGGTCTTTGCTCTCGGCGTAGCTTCATAACAGAGGAAATATTTCCAGTGTATTTCAAAATATAGGAATAGAAGTTTTCCACCTCTTGTTCCGAGAGCTTGGCCACATTGTCCGCCTCTATTAACACTGAAGGGAATCCATAGTGGCTATGCTGACCTGAAATCGCAAGGAGGATGGAGGCTAATTTGTCATCTAAATCTTTGTTTAGGAAATCAACTTTTACTGGCCTATCGAATTTTGCTGTCTTCAGATAGAAGGAGAAGAAGTTTCTCTTTTCGAAATCCTTCAGTATTGGGTGTTGTTCTATTTCTTTTGTGTAAGGGAATGTCGCTGTCCTCTCATGCTCACTTAGTGCCCAGAACAATAGGTTGCTGTCGCGTGTCTTGTTTAGTATGTCAAAATGCGGGTTTGGCTCTTTCTTTGCAAAGATTTCTTTTACCAAATCACAAAACCTTTCGCTCCTACTGTCTTCTATTACACCGGCCAACAAGACATCGCTGTCTTCGGCTTCTTGATAGAGTTGTTGGTAGGCTGACATCAGTTCTTCGTATTCTTTGTAGGCAAGGGACGTGGATGAGGGTTTGGTTGTGTGGTGTGGGACTATGGAACCGTCTAGAAGCAAGATACTGGGCTTGAATTCTGCAATACACTTTATTGCTGTCTCTATCTCTATTTTCTGCCTTGTTATTGAGGAAAAGTAGGCGTAATCTATATCAGATATTGCTTCCAAGGTAAATGCTCTTGGTGACGGAAACTTTGATGGGAAATAAGAGGCGTTCACTATTTTATCTTGGTTGTACTCAAAACAGACTCCGGCTGCGCGGGCCAATATGAAATCAAAGCCATGCAAAGCCTTTCGCACAATGCCGCCATCAATACCGACTATTTTTACCTTGTCCAAACTCTTTTCAGGCTCTATTCTTTTAAACAGTTTTGTATCAGAGTTTTTTGACCTTAGAAATTCTGCCAAATCCCTTCTTTTATCCTCAGATTCTCGGAGGCTCTCTGCAAGCTTCTTGATTTGCGGCAACAATAACTCCATAATTAGATAAAGGGGAAAAAGGGATATAAGTTAGTTAGCTCACAAGTCCACTTGGGAACAAATCATATTTCAGCTGGCTTGTGCTCAAGAGGTATTTTTGGTTTACAATTATGTCTGAAAACTTTTCCTTTATATTTGATAGGAAAGCTCCTAGGTCTTCTGATTTTTTGGCAGCCAAATAGATAAATAAAACAGGTTTTGTTGCGCTTAGGAAGGCGAAGCGAATATTTTTTTGGGAATTTATGTATGCGCTAAGTGATGGCTCCTTTTCATTGGAAAGCTTTCGCATATCCAGGAGAAGCAAATAGACATCATAACCCAATGCAGCCAAGCCTATTTGGGCGGTTGTTTTCAGTATGATTCCACTCTCCTTTAGCTTTTTTATCCTAGCTGATACAGTCTCGTAAGTTACACCGATTGCCTTTCCTAAATCAAAAAGGTTTGCTGTGCTGTTTTTATTAAGCTCGTGCAAAAGCTTGAGGTCTGTCTCGTCAAATTGTATTGGGCCTGTTTTTACAAAGGGTTTTGGTTGCTGTTTTTCTTCAACTAATTCAACAGGCAGCTGCTCGACTTTGTACGAAAGGTTTGAGAAGTGGACTTCATAAGTGTCAAGTATTTGGGAGAATTTTGTTTTAAGCTCTGAGATGAATTCATAAAAGGTTTGGATTTCCTTGCATCCAAACTCCACTATAAGATTCCATTCTCCAACAAAGGTGTCCAGAACGCTCACGTTTTGATGTGCAACCAAATAATCAACCAGTTCTTTTTCCTGCTCTTTTGTTGCATTTAATCTTATCAAAACATCGAAGAAATTATTTCCTAAAGATTCGTGATTTACTATTGTGAAAAACTTTTTTATTACTCCTTTTTCTTTGAGCCTTTCTATCCTATATGTGACCGCATTCTTGCTGAGGCCGACAAGCTTGCCTAACTTACTATGGCTTAGCCTCGCGTCCTAGCAGAGTTGGTATAGCAGCTTCCAGTCCTTCTTGTCTAGGTTCTTCATATGTCCATATTATGCCCACTTTTTATGACTATATAGATAATTTACTGTTTATACTTATATACTTTTCCTTGCTTAGACAAGAAACCTAAAGTAAGTTTGATATATATTGGTTCTATATTCTAAGTAGATGCCACTGATTGGTGGTATCAAGTGAGATGATTAATATGGAAAATAACATAGAAACTTCAAAAAAACCACATCCTTTTAGGATGGCTGAAGAGTATGCCAAAAACCCAGTTAAATCGCTATCTGTCCAGCCTTTAGAAGTAAACCCATTCATGATAGCTCAATTAATCAAACCTACAAAAAGGCATCCTTTTCTAGCAAGTTGTGTGGAGGCGAATTAGTATGCAGATACCAGAAAGTATAAGACAAAATGTGTTGGCAAACAAGAACGTTCCAGAGGAATTGAAGTTCCAGCTTAACATGTCTGTCAGGGAAAGTGCTAACAAACAAAGGGTTGTAGAGAAAATTGTCAATTGTGAATATGTTGAGGATAAAGAGGGGTTTAGGAGAGATGTGGAAGCAGTAGGCTTGGATTTATCTTTTGCGACATTGACAGGAGCCGACTTGAGCGGTTTAGACCTTTCTGTAGTCAACCTTTCAGGCGCATCAATATCTGGTTGCAATTTAACCAATGCAAAGTTGAGGAGCACAAACCTTATGGCTGCTGACCTTTC
>DATDTO010000151.1:0-4037 GCA_035290825.1 archaeon | reverse complement strand
GCTATGTCACCTGCTTTTGCAGTCGCCTTTGATTTTGAGGCAGTTAAAATAGCCGCTAAGTCAAAAGGATTTTGGTCGCTGAACAGGAATGCAGGCTGCTCCTTCAAAAACTCTTTCAGCTTCTCAACACCTTCTTTCTTGGCGTC
This sequence comes from archaeon, assembly GCA_035290825.1. GTDB lineage: Archaea > Aenigmatarchaeota > Aenigmatarchaeia > QMZP01 > JACQNV01 > JACQNV01. The sequence continues at coordinate 3,891 of DATDTO010000151.1, read as the reverse complement.
TTTCAAAGCCAGCTCAATCAAGCTCTTTTTCGCAACCTTAACTTTAGCCTTGCCTTTAAGCTTCTCCTTAATCGAGAACAGCTGCCTTGATGGGAGCTTGTACATATTCAGGACCCCCACAATCTGCTGCTTCTCAATCAGCGCCTTTAATTCTTTCACTGTCTCAATTTTTTTAGTGGAAACCATACTAGTTTACTCCTAATTCCATTACGCTCTGTTCAAGTTCAAAATAACACCCAGAAGGATTTTTACTTAAGTATTCCCTCAGTCTAACCAAATAGCCTACAGGATTTTCGTGTAGAGGTATAGCGCTTTCCAGAGATCTTAAAGTGATGTCTCTGTGAAAACGTCCATTGACTTTTTTGTTGGTTCTCCCAGATAGTTCTGGCCAAAAAAGAGGTAGAACGTCAATACTCTTTCCTGTTTTTCTATAATCTTCTTGTTTCAAGTGTATGGGATGATTTCTATCTACAACACCACCAGTATATACAACAGCTATGTCCACATCACCGCATAACTCGCTTCCACGTGAGACTGATCCTATAACGGCGAGAAGTCTAAAATCTTCCCCATACTGAGCTAACATTTCATCTGCAAATTCTCTTGCAATCCTCATTCCTTCTTCATTTGTGTATCTGTGTTGTGATGCATCCCTGCCTTCTCTAACCCCACCAATTTTTATTATGGACATATCTCCTATAATTTCAACGGCAACTTGATTGCCGGCCCCATTGTCAACTTCAAATACACTGCCTTTATGTTGTTCTTTCCTTTTGGCAATTTTTCTTTCACGAAGTTTACAAGAGCATTAACATTGGTTTCTATCTTCTGATCATCCATGGTTTCTGTCCCAACAATTGTGTGTATTACCGGTGTGTTTGTTAGCCTGACCTTGACAGTCTTCTTTGCCACCTCAGCAAAAGCCTTGATGTTAGCATTTGGCGGCAGCGGCTTTGGCATCTTTCCTAAAGGACCTAAAACCTGGCCTAAAGTCTTACCGATCAACGGCATCAATGCAACTTCACCAAAAAATGAATCATACTCGCTTGCCATGGACTTCAACCTTTTGACATCCTTGGACAAAACATCAATTTCAGCCTTCCTGACAACGAGGTCAACATCATCCTTCGCCGCAGCAGCCATGGCATCTGCAATCAAAACAATCTTTGTCGCCTTGCCCTTCCCCTCTGGGAGTAGGAAGTCCAGGTTCAGCTTATTTTCAGGCTTTTTCAAATCAACACCAGTAAGGCTAATAACAAGATCAAAAGTCTGGGAGAATTTCCTTTTCTTTGCCTTTTCCCTAGCTTCCTTTATTTTACTAAGAACATCGTTTTCTGTGGCCATAAAATCGACCTACTACCGAAGTAGTAATTGACTTATTCTAACAATTATAAGTGAAGATATTTAAAGCTTTCATCCAACCTTAGATTGTAATATGCCCTTTGCATTTGATGGATTTGTAAATGTTGAAGAAGCTCGAAAGTTTGGTCTAGACTTAAATAGTGTATTTAGTCCTTATGAATTATGGAATAGCAGAATGCCTAGGAATGCATATGCAATTTTTATTTGCCAGAGGTTCCCAAAGAACTAGAAGAAGTCCTAGAGCTTCCCAGATACAGACAGCTTGATTCTGATCCCAAGTTTGTTAAGAAACCCCTTTCTTGTGGTAACTAGAAAACTTATTGTTCTACCAAAGTAAAAAGTGATGGTGCGCATATATCCAATTTTATCTTATGACAAAAAAAGAAAACTTTAATTAAAGGTTTTGTTAGGTTGAACTCTCGAAGCTGAGTACCTCTTCAAATTCTTGCTGTGCTGTTCTAAGCGCTCTGACTCTGGTCGCCCCAGTCCTTGCAAATCTAGTTACAACATCTGTGAGATACGGTAACATAGTCGCTAACAATGTGATAACCTTTTCTCTTTCTACCCCTACAATATCTGCCCCTTGCTGTCTTTTTATCCAAAGCTGTTGGTTTGTAAATAAAAGCCCTCCAGAAAAGTGCACTAGTTCATCGGACGGATCAAATGGATGTGGACTATTTTCAAGAGGATATGATACTGCTTTGAAATCAACACCTGGAAGGTCTGCTTTCTTCCTTTCAATCGCTGCCCACAGAACGTTATTCTGAATGGCCAATTCATCAATGTCCTCTCTATTAAATCCCTGTGAATCATGTATGCTAGTTGCATGTACAATTGAAGCTCCCCATTTATTTGTCCAGTAATTGCTCTCTATTACTCCATATCTTCTTACCTGCACAAAATTCCCATCCCCTGTATAGACAAGCCTGTCGTTTTCCGGCCTAAAATCAGACTTCTGAAAGGTTTTGTCTCTGGAAGCAAAGCATTCGGACAATCCGGGATCTAAATCTCTGAGCTCTACTCTCCTGTACTTTAGCCTGGCCATACCAACATCTACAGCTGCCACCAACTCTGGATCTATCAACACCAATTGATTCACATATCTCTCGCTTTCGAAAACACGTAAAGTCATGATTGATTTTGAGGAGAAAGCAATAAAAGCTTATTGTTCAATTGAGATAAGCCGATGTCCAATGAGATTTAGAAAGGCTTCAAGACAAAAGAAGAGCTGGCATCTGAGATTAGAAGAAGCTATGTCGGTGAAGTCACGCCGTTCTAAACAGATTTTTAGAACTTAGGTTTTACAGACAACCTGAGTTATTTATATACCAACTGTAATTATTAATTGTATGAGCACAGAACAAGTGGTTATGGAAAAACTTGATCGAATAGAGAAGGAGATACACGAAATAAAAGAGCACATGGTAGACATCGATAGCATAATGACTGAAGACGATTATGAAGCCCTGTTGGCGTATAGGAAAGAAAAGGCTTCTGGTAAACTAATTTCTCATGGACAGCTCAAAAAGGAATTGGGATTGTGATGTTCACAGTCGAGTATTCTAACCAAGCTTTGAAGTTCTTCAAAAGAATAGACAACGTATTAGCTCAAAGGATTCTAAAAAAGATAGAGGACCTCAGAATTAACCCATTTCCTCAAGAGGTAAAGATGATTGAAGGCTACGCGGAAAAGACATACAGAGTAAGGGTTGGTGATTATAGAATCCTGTACGAAGTTGACCAAAACAAAAACTTCATTGGTATTGTGAAAATAGACAACAGAGGCAGGGTTTACTGAGATAACTCTCAGAATCAGATCTTTGTTAAAAGTAATTTACTCATCTTCTGCTTCTTCAACATGTTCTGAAAAAACAAGCACGGCTTTGCCAAACCTTTCATCAGCTCTAGTACCTGTACCAGCATCAAAAACCTTTCTGGCTCTCCGGATGTTTTCGTCATCACCTTTTTTAAACTCCTTGTAAAACTCCAAAAATGGCTGTTTATTGTCACCTATTTCCATCTCTCTCCACCTTTTAAAAAGCGCGGCCTTTCTTAATTCCTCCCTTATTACAATATCTTCGGCAAGTATCTCAGCCTCTGCGTGTGGTCCATATCTATAACTCTCCACATCGCCTGACAATCTTCTAGAAACCCATCTGTCTCTAGCCCTTGTCAACCAAGATTCTCTATCCACATCTTGAATAGATGCATAACCAATAGCAGTAGAAATTCCAAAAACTGGAATTGTAAAGCGTCCTGTATGTTCAATACCAAAATAGTAATCGAGACACATAGAAAGCATAACACCAATAGGCGCACCTAAAGCAGTCCCAGCCACCAAACTTGTTAACGGCGTTCCAACAGGACTCTTAGCTATGTTGTCAAGGATTGTCGATGTGTATAATGGGTTTTCCAAAACCTCCGATGTGATGGATCCTAACCCACTTAGAGTAAAACTATCTCCAATAACAAATGTTTGAGGGACAGGCACTTCACCTTGTTGTTTAATGTACACAGCAGCGAACCCTG
>DATDTO010000150.1:0-10298 GCA_035290825.1 archaeon | reverse complement strand
TAAAAATAATGGGGCAAACTGCGAGGGTCAAAAACCAGCGGATGAAGTGATATCATGCAATATGCCTCCTGTTTTGAAACAGAATATTCCAAACCAGGTATGGGATGAGGATGCAAATGACATTATTAACTTAAACCAATATTTTTCAGATGTTGAAGGCCTGAAAAGGTTTTCAGCTTCCACTGTCAACAATATAAAAATAGAGGTTATGGGCGGTATTGCAGCGCTTATCCCCGACAAAGATTTTTACGGGACAAGGACAGTTACGTTTACAATAACTGACCTAGACGGAGCTTCTGTAAACTCTAACCAGGTTACACTAACAATAAACCCAAAACCAGATATAGATGGGTCGATTATCACTCCAGACTCCACAATTTCAACAGATTCCTCTATTATTCTATCAACATCTAAAAGCTCTATTGTGAAGTCTTCCGGTATATTGAATTCAAATATAATAAATTCGAGCATTTTAAACTCAAATATTTCAGACTCTTTTGTAGACCCGTCAACAGTGACCAGATCTACAGTTACTGCCTCTGACATAATAGATTCCACAATCACAGACTCTACGGTTACAAAGTCAGCAATCAAAAACATGGCGGTGCAAAGTGCGGTTGTTATAGACAATGTCTTGCAGTCTGGTAAGATTGTGTTTAATGGAAAAACATACACCGGTTGGAGGACATTGGCCTCTATATTAAATTCGCGGCAGTGTGCTAATGATGATTGGGAGCCTGTTTTTTCACCATCAACATGCTCGAGTGAGTGGGGTGTTCAGACCAAAACATATGCCAAAAAACCTGGAGTGGAGTGTGACGGGACTACGGGAAAACATCCAGATGAGACAGTAAAATGCCAGTATTGGATAGGTTCCAGTGACATAGAAATCTCTGGCTCTAAACTAACAATAAAACACGTTGACAGAATTATAACTTATACAACAGATAAAGCTGGAAATTTACTTGGCGCACCATCAAAGCTTCCTGATTGGCCAACCAGGAAATATTACATGACAGGGCATTTCGACGGCTGGACAAAAACAAAACAAATACCCCTAGTTGGGAATAGTCTTGTAGTAGACTTTTTTGGAATGCCAGATGCCGTGTATGCATTTTCATTGGTTTCCTTAGACAACTCGGATCCTAATAAGTATAGTTGGCTTGGCATAGAAACCAGCTATAGGGATGATTATACTTTCATGGGCGATGATGTGTGGCAGAACCAGGAGATGGCTAGGGTTGATGCAAGCTATGGGGGCAAGAAAGGCCATTTCATAGTTATTGAAAAACAAGGGGATAGATTGGTAAAGTTTTTGGGGAACACGATACCAAAGAAATATATTGTTCTTAACCCAGACCAGCCGCCGCCAGGCGATCTTCAGTTATTTGCCGCAACAGAAATTAAAGGTGACAACATTGTTGTTAAATGGGTTGACAGGATTCTTGTTGCTGATATAAAAGCTACCTCCATCGAAGAGTGTGACAAAAAAACATATTCTGTAAAGCAGGGTGTAAGGTTTGAGCAGGGGCAGGGCAGGCCAAGAATTGTGGGGACATTCAACAACTGGAAAACAGACAAAGCGATTATAGGGTCACAGGAAGGGGATAAGTTTATTTTCAACATAACAGATTTTGCATTGCCCGATGGGACATATACTTTTGGCTTCAAGTATGCAGAGGACGGGACTGTTCCGTGTAATGGCCAATGGCTTTATGTAGGTGGTGTATTTTCTGATGCTGTTAAGTTTGTTAATGAGGGCTTTCATGTTGTAGTGAAAATAAAAGACAAGAAGCCGTATTTTGTGAGTGAGGCCAATCCAACAATCAGGGAAGATGATGTCTCAAGTTACATGAGTTTTGATTCGGCGATTGTCCCTCCAACTATAAGCTACCATATAGGGAGAAGCAACATAGAAATCTCAGGACTTGAGATGAAAATAAAATATGCTGACAAGATTTTAGCTTATCCAATAGACAAACAAGGCAATTCCCTTGGTTCACCATCAAAGCTTTCTGACTGGCCAACCAGGAAATATTACATGACAGGGCATTTCGACGGCTGGACAAAAACAAAACAAGTTTCACTAAGCGGCACAAACCTTATAGCGGATTTTAATGGCATGCCAGATGGGGTGTATGCATTTTCAGTTGTAACTGAAGGCACTAACCCCGACAGGGACGATTGGCTTGGCATAGACACCAGCTATAGGGATGATTATACTTTCATGGGCGATGATGTGTGGCAGAACCAGGAGATGACTAGGGTTGATGCAAGCTATGGGGGCAAGAAAGGCCATTTTATAGTTATTGAAAAACGGGGGCTCTCTTTGATAAGATTCTCCGGCAATACTATATCAAAAAAACTTCTAATTTTACCGCCTTCCACACCGACACCTAGCCCATTGCCTACTATACAACCGCTTTCTGGTGGATCCGGAAGCGGGCAACAAACAGCCCCACCGCAACCAATATATAGAACGCTGTATGTCCCATCTTTTTATGGTGTTGCCGCTAAAAGGTTTACAGCTAGGATCCCTTGGGATGGGGAAGTTTTTTTCCTTGGAGCACGAAACGATGCCGGGTTATTTGATAAACAACTTGCTGTGCTGCAAGGTGAGCAGGTTTTCCCATTTGATTTAGATGAATATTACAACCGCGGTCTGCCTTCTGACCTAAATACAATAGCACAACAATTGGTTAGCGGCTATTTCAATAGGGATAAGCTGGAATTCTGCGGCTGCCTTTACCAAACCATTACACTTGGTGGTAAAACATATTACTGGACAATCAGCGGTAAAATACCCTATCCTGAAGGTACATTGTACGATAATAATTGGAATGTCATTGGGCCAGCCACAAGAGGCTCTGACAACAACCAAAATATAAAAAATATATTGACAGCACTTGGATATCCGTATCCTACAACCCACGGCGAAGCAAGAATTATAACATACAATAAATTGGCAAAAGAAACTGGGATAAACCTCAATATGAATTCTTTGAACACTTACCTTCCTGATTTCAATAGTTACGGGATTAAAACAGAAAGTTCGAAAAGAATTGACACAGCAGAATTTAAGGCCATCTATGAAAACGCTGAAAGAAATGGCTTATTACCAGAGAGTGGAAAGGGCGCATTCTTCATGGCGCAGGAAGAAATTATAGGGCCCGGAAACTTAGCTGTTGACTGTAACCCTCTATATGTTTTCAATACCTGCAGCAGTTCAAGTACAACACAACCGCTACCAAGTCCTACTCCGCCAATAAACCAGCCTACACAGTCCCCAGATCCTGTAAATTTCCCAAGCCATCAGACTGTAAACTTAAACGGATTTAAGGTGGGTACAGAAACAGCTGATAAATATACACAGTTGGTCAGCGTTTACAACGACAATTCAAACCCAGAGAGCTGGAAAAATTATGTGCCTACCGCAAACGAGGTTGACACAGGAAGTTACAAAAAGGTTGATTTTGAAAATAAGCAGACGTCATCAAAGGGGAAGATATACCAGTTCGATAAAAGCAAAAGCTCTATAGCCGTGTCAGGGATCAAACCATCCAAACCGGACACTGAAATTGAAAACAAGTTAGTGGATATAAGCAATGTTGTGTTGAGTGATCAGGTTAAAGGTGTTAAGGATAATGGTGTATGGGAGTGGTTCAAGGAAAAAACAAAGGAAACATGGAGTGTAGCCAAGGACAGCATTAAAAACACGGCCCAAACATTTGTAGGTGACTTTAAACACCTTCCATTGGTGTCATGTTTCTATACAGATGATGAGAGCTATATAGCAGATATAGGCATGAATGCTATGTGCAGTGTGGCTCCGATTGTAGAACTGGTGCCTGATGCTGTGGATACAATAAGATGCGCAACGAAAAAAGATAAAAGCAGTTGGGACAATGTGCTCTGCAAGCTTACATATATCACATCCAGCTCAGATGCTGTTTTTTACGGTGGGGTTGTCTTGGCTATTGTTCAACCAGGAACATTGCCGATTTCGGGGCCAGTAGCAGCCGCTGCAAAAATTGTTGATATAGGGACATCGACATTAAAGGCCACTCTAAAATCGCTCAAAGCCATTGGCAAAATAACTTCAGAAATTGAAAAATACCTGGAAATATTTACGAAAAACAGCGATAATGTAAAACAGCTTGCCAAAACTATTTATAAACTTAAGGACATGTACAACCTCCATGAAATCACAGAAATGTTGGTAAGGATGATGAGCAGGATAGGCAGCACGGATGCTGTTGTGAATATTCTTAAAGTTATAGAAAAAATTCCTACAGAAGCCAGTAATATAGTGAAAACGATACTTGACAGCAGCGGGATAAAATTTGCTAAAGATAATGCATATATTTTGGCCAGAGGAGGAGACGTAGGGGCGGAATTTAACCCTGTAACCAAAACACTCATATATGCAGATTGGACCGAACCAAAGCATTTTGCACACGAGCTACAGCATGTTTACCAATCGTTAATGAGAGAGTTCAGCATTCTCCACCCCAGCAATTGGGACATAGATTTTTTGGCTAAAAAACTTGGTAAGAGCGCATCAGAAATAAAACAAATGCTATCAAATCTTGTAAAGGAAGAGATGCAGACGTTATTATTATACATAGATGAGTCAGACGCTTATGAATTTATCATTAAATATAAAAAGGAGCTTGAACTTACACAGGAAGAGATAGAATTCTACAGCTCAGGCGTTGATGCTTATATTGGTATGATAGAAGGCATGTTAGGGATTTAATTAATAATCAATCTTTTATTAATGGAGCTTAACTAATCACATTAATCCCAACTGAGAAATCGTCGGCCGACATGGTATCACTGGCTTGATAATTCAACAAACCAGCTGTCACCTTTGCGGATGTCGCTAAACCTGAAACTGTCCCTGTCGCCGCCGTTGATTATCTCCCTTCTTGGGTGAAGTACCACAAAATCCATTCCTTTGTCACAATCCAACCCAGGGGAAGCTGCAGAAATCCTATAACCGCTTACATCCTCTTTCAAGTCAACAACAATCGGGTTGCCTAGAACGATATCTGTACCTACAACACCATCCTCATTAGCTTTTACACCAACTTTTACAACCCTTCTTCCATTGTCTACCCTTGGTTCAATTGTTGTGGAATAAAAGGGGTGGAAATTATCGTCTAGCAGATTTGTTGCCCTTGTTCCACAATCTCCCCAACCAATAAACACATCGGTGTCAAAAGCGTGGCCTTGTTCATCCCTCGAGACTGGTGTTTTGTTCTCTCTCCTAAACTTTCTCAATTTGTTAAGTGTAAACTGCAACCCTATCTCGGCCCTTCTGTGGGCTTCGAACCAAGAAGATTCTGGAAAATTAAGAAGATAGTCTGCAACAAGCGACCAACCCATCCTTCCATACCATGTAACAGTCTCATAACCGAAGGCTTGTGTAAAGCCACCAGAGCCCAAAAGGCCCAAAAGCAATGAGTCGTCTTTGTCAACTACCGAACCCACCCTGCATGTGCCTGCTCCCCAGAAAACCTTTGGATTGTCTGTCTCCAATACACCAATCGCTGTCTTTGAAGCTAAATCGGCCAGGTAAACTCTCCCATTTCTTGCAATGAAAACAGAATCTGGCTGCTCGCCAGTCCTAGCCGGCGCCCAATTGTTTGCACCGCCATGACCGGTAATTGAAAACATGCCCACAGTATTGCTGTTTAAAGATTCTAAAATATCTGTTCCTGCCCTCTCAACCTTTCTCCTTGTCACAGCACCGTTGCTTTTGTCCTTTCTATTGTAACCCTTCTCTGCCTCCAAGTAGGCTGCTGAATTCCTATACGCATCGAATATTTCAGCATTTTTGTGCACACTACTCTGGGCAATTAGCAGTGGGTTGTCAACCTCGAAGTCTCCTTGTTGAGCTATCCTCAGGGCATCTTCTGGTGTGTAAGCTGTTAGAATACCGCCAATTGCCCCCCTATAACCATTCCCTAACCTATTGAGCATCTTTCCTAACCTTACCGGAAGGGTCCCATCAGAAAGAGATCTCTCATCTTCCACACGACCTGTGTAACCTGGTATTGAAGCCTCTTCTGGTGTGCAGACAACTTGGACATGCGTTGGTTTTTCAGCCGATATTTCTCGCTCGACCTCTTCTATTTCTTTGCCTCTGAAAACAAGGATTTCGGGATTTCCGTGCCTTTCTTTAAGGGCTCCTATTGCTTTCTCATAAGCGGTGGCTGCGTCTTCGGTTGCCGCAAGCATGTACTTTGTCACCCTAGGTATCGGTTTCACAGCGGACTGCCTTGGCTCTGCTGGTGCGTCTCCTGCAGCATAAACAGGGTTAAAAGGGATCTGGGAAGCTAGATAACCACCAATAGCGGCTGCGCTCAACCTAAAGAGACCCCTTCTAGTCATCCCACTATCTTCAGATACCATAAATTAAGTTAGTACAAGGCAATTTAAACCTGTTTATATATGCTTTATGTATTTATATACTTTTAAGTGGTAACATAGTCCACAAGCAGCTATATACCAAAACAAACCATACTATAGGTATTCAGGGCCCGTAGTCAGCGTAGCCTTTAAGGCAGCTTCCGCTTGCACAAAGGCTACGGTACCCAAATATGCAACTTGACGTCACGGGCAGATAAAACAGGGCCCGTAGTCTAAGGACTGAAATCGACCTTTTCGATTTCCATCAGACATCGGATAAAACACCCGGCTTCGGACCGGGATTTCGGGGTTCGAATCCCTGCGGGTCCGCTTTAGAAATAAACAGCATCAATAATCTTCTTCAAATCCTCGGATTTAATTGTCACAGAAACAGATCTGTCGCCGGCATTGAAATTTACCAATTTGTTTTCAAAAATATCCTTATCCATATATGTCTTTATCATGTGGTTTTCCCCGTTTTTTGTGTGGCCGAAAGGGGGGACGCCACCTGGCTCACAGCCGGTTTCTTCAAGGACTTCAGGGGATGCCGCGAAACTTAACTTTTTTGTGTTTTCCAATTCCTCAATTTTTCTGAAATCAATCTTTTTGTCTGCTGGCAATAAAACCAGTATAAAGCCACCCTCTTTCTTTTTTAATAGCATAGCTTTCACCCCAGATTTTAGGGGAACAGATCTTACTCTTGCGGCTTCTTCGCTGGTTCTCACGGGCTCATGTTCAAACCTCTTGTGATCGACTTTGCTTTCTTTCAGAATTCTAAACAGGTTTTCAACTGTGTTCATAATTAGAATATCAACCAAAGGTACGCCTGTCACTGGTCAGAATAACCTTCTTCGCCCTGGTCTTCGTCCTCTCCACCTGGTTCTTGGGCCTCCTCATATAGCGATCCGGCACTTCTTCTTTTGATAAAAAACAAAAACACTGCAACTGCGATAACTACCACAACCACAACTATTAGCCATCCGGTTGTGTCTAGGCCAAGGAGACCCTGGGACGATTTTCCGCCGATTTCAGGTCCAGTACCATTTGACGATGAACTTGTACCAGGAGGGCCGCTGTATGTGCAATTCCACGCCTCCTTGTAATTACATTCTTTCACATTTTTACACGTCCTTGTCTGTATTTGGTTTTCAGGGCATTTGTCAGGCTTCCAATCAGTGCAGTCTTTTAGCTGGTTGCAAACAACTGATGGCTGTGGGCTTGGGGCTGGCTGTCCGGGCTGGTTAAGCTTGACTTCAAAGGATTGGTTTTGTGGAGAGAAGGCTGCTCCAGAAACTGTTTTCGCCTCACAATTCCATATATAGGAACCGCTTTTTATTCCGGTCAATTGGAAATCTTGAACTGTTTGGGTGCTTGCTGCCTTTGTTTCCTCTTTTTTCCAGGACCCTGAAGTGTTTGTGTATAAGGAGATGCTGGTGATGTTAGAACCGGAAACCATGCAGGCAAAGGTGATTTCATCTGAAGTCTGGAGTGTCTTGGGTGAGACAAGTGTGACTGAAGGCTTTGATTGGCCATTTGTTGGGCTAGCTGTAGGGGTCGCTGTTGCATTTGGTGTTTGTGTCGGCGGTGGAGCCGGTGGAGGCGGCGGTGAGAGGTTTATTATTTTTCTAATTCTGTGGTTCCAGAAATCGACAATGTAGAGGCTTCCATCAGAATCAAACTGTATGCCAATCGGCCCAGATAGCGTTGAATTTACTGCAGGGCCTCCGTCGCCTAAACCCTGTGTGCCGCCACCTGCAACACGTGTGATTACACCTGTGCCTTTTTCTATCTTTTTTACAGCGTCATCAGAATCTATAACATAAACATTCCCATAGCCATCAACCTCGACATCGTATGTATCTCTTATCCTCGCAGAAGTCGCTGGGCCGCCATAACCTGGTAGGGTGTTCTGTGTTTCGCCAGTACCAGCTATTGTGGTTATTATCCCTGTTGTTATGTCAACCTTTCTAACCCTGTAATTTGTCCCGTCTGCTATGTAAATATTTCCAGAAGTATCCACAGCCACGCCACGGGGAGCCAGTTGTGCAGAAGTTGCTGGGCCATTATCTCCACAAGGGTTTGTTGTGGAAGCAGTGTTTGCGCACGCCGTGTTATTTCCTGCCACTGTTGATATTGTATAATTTCCTTGGCCGTTTGGGGTTAGCTTCCTTATCATGCCGCTGCCGCCACTATATTCCGCTATGTAAATATTCCCCAACTTATCTATTACCAAGTCTGAAGGGTCATCCATTTGCGCAGAAGTCGCAGGACCACCATCACCTGAATATCCCTCGAAACCGTTTCCTGCTATCGTAGATATCCTCTTTGTTGCTGAATCCACCTTCCTTATCTTGAAACCTAAAAAGTCTATTATAAAGATGTTTCCGCTCGCATCAACAGCAACACCTTCTGGATTTCTCAGCTGTGCATCTATTGCCATTGAACCATCACTGCATATCGTTGTTTGATCAGGACAAGGGTCCCCATTGCCCGCGACAGTTATTATTGTCCCATTCACCAAAACTTTTCTGATCCTGTGGTTGTAAGAATCAGCTATATAGAGATTATCCGAAGAGTCAACCGCTACTTTGTAAGGCTGATTTATCTGCGCGTTTGTTGCGTTTATGTTATCACCATTGTAGCCTGCCGTGCCAGTGCCGGCAATAGTTATTATCGTACCATTCTGGAATTGTTGTTGGGATTTTGTTGGGACGGAAAATAGGAATAGAAATAGTATAGAGAGAGCTAAACATATCTTCAAGCTACCATGTAGTATTTTTCTAGGCATAAACTATCCAATATAAGAACTCATCTTCCTCAGTTCATTTTGGTGCTGTTCAACCAGTTCCTCTGATAGATAATAGCTCAACATCAGCCCTGTCTCAAAGGCCATCCTTGCAAGGTCCAGAGAAAAAAATATTGTTTCCCCGATCTTTTTCTTTTGAGAAGGCAGACCTGCCAAAACCTTCCCGTAATTTAGTTGGTCAGAAATCACATCAGCCAATTCTTCACCGTCTTCACCCGGCGTATAGTAGGAGCCGATTTGGAAGCCATGGTTGAGGTGTATGCCGATAAATTTCCTTATCCCATCTTCGAGTTGTTTGCTATGCTTTTTTGACTTCTTGAGTGAGTTTACCAATTTTCTGGTTTGGATTAGCAAATCTTTTACTGAGCCTAAAACTTTATCCCTAGACTCCTCATCCAAACAATAACTGAAAATTTCCAACAATACATCCCGCGTGCTTTCGTCCAGATAATTTGGCAAATCCAGAACCAAGCTGCACGTCCTGCCTTTTATCCTGTGTTGCATATAGGGAACCTGCTGTTCAATATGTTCCGGTTCCTCTAACCCTCCTTTCACTATTTATTATATTACTAAATACTATTTAAGTGGTTATGCAGCTGTATGGTTTTGTGTTGGGAAAAAATATGGAGCTTTCCCTAGCTGAGATTTTCTCTTATTTTAGGACTAGGAGGATCAAGTTTGCCATTGAAGATATGGGGGATGATTTTGTACTTTTATCTTCGGAAACCGCTGTTGATGTGAAAGATTTTGGCGGTGTGATAAAAATTGTTAAAATCGTTGACAAGCTTGGAAAAATAGATTTGTTGGACAAAACAGACCCGCAAAAACTTTTTGATCTGCAAGGTGGTGTGGAAGTGGGTGAGCCGCCTTCTACTGACAAGGTGGATGGCTTGGGAGTTGAAAATCCAGTTTCCGTGAACAAGGTTGAGTTTGGTGTGAGCTTGTACGGATCGACCAATATTAAACTGGTGGAGGATGTTGCTTCCAAAATAAAAAACCAGCTTAGGGAGGCAGGTATAAAATCCAATTACATGGTATCTACAGAGCGGCCTTTCTTGACGCATGTCGAGGTGAT
>DATDTO010000149.1:0-6169 GCA_035290825.1 archaeon | reverse complement strand
TCCCGGGTTCAGTTGTTTATAGTTCAGAAAGGATAGGCAACATAGAACTGGACACGGGCTCCACTGTTGTGACTAAAAGGCATGTTATTGGCCAGGAACTTGATGATTTAGAGTTGTTGGAAAAGATAACAAGAGAGCTATCCATTGACGTTGGTTCTGGAACTGACGGTGTCACAGCACAAGACATTGAAAGCCTTGCAAACCCACAGCCACCAAAACCAACTGGCGACATGACAAAACTAATGAAAGCGCTGGACGAACTAGGAGACGAGGAGTTGGATATTGGACTTGATTAGGTCAGTCTAAACTTGCAGACATCCTTGCCATTTCTGTTTCCAAAAATCTCCTGTTACCTTTCAACGCCATTATAAGATATTCATAATATTGTACTAGATATGGGCTTGGTTCTTGGTTCCCAGAAGGGGACTTTTCCATTTTCAATTGTTCATGCGCGACATCTATTGATTCGTCAACATCTTTTGTTTCGCAATATACCATATAATTTAAGGCAAGTGTTTTTCTTACTTGTCTTTGATTCAGCGTTCCGTCCCTTTCGGCTCTAAAGTATACGGGGCCCACGAAAGAATCTATACCAAGTTTGTCAAAAGTTCCGTCGTCCAAAGAACCTTTGACTTCATCCTCTGGATCGTCGGAAAAGTTTATATTGGAAAAAAGGTGAATGGACTCAGCTGTTGTTCCGCTGGATTGTACAATACTAATAACATCATCTGGGATTTCCGTATCATCCAAGTCATCAGTTATTGAAAATATGTCATCAATAAACCCGCTACGGTCTCTGCACGGAACTATATAATAAACACCCACCAGAGGCTTTTCCACCCCATTTTGAATAACAAAGTGTACAAGTAGTTGCGATGTCGCCTCCACATATTTCCTTGCATTAAGGTCTTTCTGCCTGTTTAATGCCCTGTAAAAATTTAATATGGCTAGTTTGTGATCAGCTTCAAACCTACCCATAACAAAATTTCCGGTAAATACCGCTGACAGAAAGTCGAGGTTGGCAACTTCCCTATATGTTGGTTTGTATGTTACTTCCCCAATCTCACTTCTAAGTTGCACTTCTATTTCACGAGCCCACCCATCGTACTTTCCTTTATCTTTTAGATATTCAAATGCCGCCCTCGAACTCACTTTGTATTTTTCTTTTAGACCTTTTACTTCATCCAAGACCCTTTTATCTATTTTCATTATTTCCCTTCAACTTTCTTCCCCCTTTCTTGTGGAATTATCCTAATTTTTCCAGAAAACTTTTTGTTCAATTCTTTCCCGCTAAAGTACCTGTCCAAAAAGATTGCGAGTGCCGCAACCTCTGAGTGCGGTTGGTTTGTGACCGCAATATTGTAATCGGCTAGTTGGTAGACTTCCCAGTGGACTTTTTCTCCCCCGACAATCAATAGAATATTTTTATTTTTCCTGATTTTTCCAATTTGTTTTTGTATTTCCAATCCATACATCGTAAGGTGGACAACTAAAAACTTCTTTTTCTTGTAGAACTGGATTGTTTTTTTCCAGCTTTCAGAAAATTCTATTTTGAATTTGCCGCCAAACCTTTCTGTGACATCATTTATGGAAGCTTCAAAGCTGTCATCCTGTTGCCCAGAATAAACGATTTTGTCTGCGCCTAAAACCCTGGAAACAAGCCCGCAGTGTGTTGATATTCTCTGGTCGCGGAAGGGACGGTGTTCTAGACGGAGAATAACTAACATATATTAAACAACCTTTGGCGCCTTAAATTGGCCGTCCTCTTTGTTCTTCTTGATGTTGGAGAGAGCCTCTTCTTGTGAAAGACTTGGTTCCACAATATCTTCCCTCAAGACATCTTTTACTTCAATTGGCTGGAAAGTCGGTTCAACATCATCTGTTTTTACCTTTTCCAATTCTTTGAATGCCTCGAGTATATTTGTGAGGTCTTTAGAATATCCATCTATTTCCTGCTCTGTCAAATTCAACCTGGCAACTTCGCCGACTTTTTTTACTGTTTTTTCATCAACTATCATATTACCCATTCTCCAACAATTCTATAACCTTCTCTTTTTTCCCTTCAGATAATAATTCAAATATGGTCTCGAATTTTTTATTATCCAGTTTGAGATTTTCCAAATTTTGCCTCAAAAGTTTTTTGCTCAGCTCCTGGACAGATTCTGTACGCTCCTCTATGCTTCTTGGTTCGATATCATTTTCCGGCGCATCCTTTTTGTAGTATAGTATAACTTTGTCTTGGAACTTATTAATTAGTTCGCCCATGGGCAGGGTTTTGTTAGATACAATAATCTTGACCAGAGGCTTTAATTTGTGCGCTTCCGGTGTTATCTGGTTTAGGTAATTTTCTATTTCCCCTAAACCATCTTTCTCTTCAAACTCTTTGTAGTAAACCTTCCTCTGGTTTTCCAGTTCAATAAAATCTATTGATTTTACAGCCTTGCCTTCCAACTCAATTTTGCAAAAGCTGTGTTTTGTGAGATCCTTGGTTATCTGTGTAGGGACAAGGGAACCAGGAATTATAAAGGGAACGCCAGCATACTCTGCCTTTTTTGACCCATGTATGTGGCCATTGATATACAAATCAAAACCTCTCGGTAAACTTTCCAAAGGTACAAGGTGTTGCGCAAACAAGAATGGTGCTATTGACTGGTGCGTGACCAGGATGTTAAAACAGCCATCCACCGGTTTTGGATCCCATTCTTTTAGCACAGTTTCAGTGTATTGGTCTGGAACAGTTGACAACCCATGTATGGCAACCCTTTCACTTCCTTTCTCCAATACAATATTATTGCAATGTAAATATATCAAAAATCCTGCCCTCTCAAGCGCTTGAACAGGGTTTAGTAAATCTTTAACCCTCCTTTCATGTGTCCCGTGTATGGCTATCACAGGAATACCTTTTCTCAAAAGGTGGTTTTTACCAACAACTTCTGCCTTGGTCTCTGTCAACAACGGCTTTTGCAAAAGCTTCATTGCCCTAGTCAAAACATCCACATTTGGCGTCCTGGAGTCAAAAATGTCTCCCGGGAGTATGATCAAATCGCAATCTAAACTTTTCTCCAGCGCTTCCTCAAAAGCAGTATACGGGTCTTCTGACCGCACTGTTTCTGACCCAAATCCCATGTGAATGTCAGAGATAATAGAAATCTTCATGGTCTAGTATTGGAACCAAATTTTATAAGCAAGTAAAGGCATATAATATACATGATAAAGAAAAAAGCGACCAAAAAGTCCAAATCAAAGGGTCACACCTGCGAATTTTGTTAATTTGTGATATTAGTCGATGGTTAACAGCATTTACTTATTTATTCCTCTCTACAACTACTTGTATGAAAGGTCTATTATTGCTAAGCGGCGGCTTTGACTCGCCTGTGGCCGGACATTTAATGAAGAGGCAGGGTGTTGATATAATAGCTGTCCATTTCTCAAGCAAGTTAGTCACAGATGTTGAGTCTGAGAAAAAGTCTGACAGATTGGCCCAAAAATTGGACTTCAAAAGATTTTTTTCAATAGATATAAGCCCACAGTTAATAAGGCTTTCAAAAGAGTGCAACCACAAACTTTACTTTGTTCTTATGAAGAGGTTGATGTACAAAATAGCAGAGAGGATTGCAAAAAAAGAAAAGTGTAAGTTTCTGATAACAGGTGAGAACCTTGCTCAAGTTTCTAGCCAGACTTTGCAGAACCTTGGTATTATTGATAGATCAGTAAACCTTCCTGTGATGAGACCTTTACTTGGTTTAGACAAACAGGAAATAATAAACATGGCAAAAGAAATTGGCACTTATGAAATTTCCTGCGGACCAGAACACTGCGATGCGTTAGGCCCGCTAAAACCAATAACAAAGGCTAAACTCAGAGAAGTTTTGGAAGCCGAGGACCAGATAAATATAAAAGCCCTTGTAGATAATGTATTGTCAATGATTTGAACTTTGTTTATGAGAATTCATGTGATTAAGGGTGACATAACAAACCTGAAGGAAAAGGTGGATGCAATAGTAAATCCAGCAAATTCCAGACTAGTTATGAACGGCGGCCTTTCTGCCATCATAAGAGAGAGAGGTGGTGAGGATATAGAAAAGGAAGCTGTGAAAAATGCGCCAATAAGTCCTGGATGGTGTGTGGTTACTGGCGCAGGAAAGTTACCATATAAATATGTTATCCACGCCCCAACTGTAGAGGAGCCTACTGGAAAAAGCAGTGTAGAGAACATCAGGCTGGCTGTTTTAGGTATATTGAAAATTGCAGATGATTATGATATGCACGTAATAGCAATACCTGGTTTGGGTACAGGAGTCGGCTGCGTCCCAAAGAAAGATGCAGCGCAGGTGATGATGGAAATATTGAATTCTTATACAACAATCTCCCTCGATGAGGTTTACCTTGTCGCAAAGGACGGTGAGATGTTTGAAGC
Organism: archaeon; assembly: GCA_035290825.1. GTDB lineage: Archaea > Aenigmatarchaeota > Aenigmatarchaeia > QMZP01 > JACQNV01 > JACQNV01. The sequence continues at coordinate 1,752 of DATDTO010000149.1, read as the reverse complement.
TTTTAAAACAAACCTCGAAGCTGAAGTCGAGATGAACAAGTCGCAGCAGGTTTTGTAGGTTTCTTGATGTTAAAACTACATAATCCTACCAATTACATATAACCCGCCGACTACAAATACGCTATTATATAAACCTAAAAATATACCGTCATCTATATAGTCTGTAATTGGTTGTTCTTCTACAAACCTTTCATCATGTTTAAATAAACCATAAATCGGTATGAAATCCGCAGGCCTCATTCTATGCGCCAATCTACCAAAATCAATTGGTTCTATTAGCCCCCTTCTATGATTATCGTTTTCCATAAATTCTATTGATTATAATATCTTTCTAGAAACTATTTATATACACTTTTGAAAATATAGACATGAACAAAATTTTCCTATCGATATTACTAATAGCAGCACTAGTTTTGGTAAGCGGCTGTACACAAGGCGGACAAAATCCAACTACAACATCAAGTCCAACGCCATCACCTACCCAAACAGCAACAACTACAACGAGTTCAACACCCATATTGCCGCCAACGCCCACAGAGACCGAAGTGATACCAACAGCAACACCTAGCACAACTACAACAGTGAATATTGTAGAAGCAACATCTTCTGGATTTACACCATCTACAATAACAGTGAAAGCTGGCGAATTTGTGACCTTCACAAACAAAGACACAGCAAAACACTGGCCAGCATCAGCAGTCCATCCAACACACAAGGTATATCCAGGATCAGACATCGCAAAATGTTCAGACCCAGTTGAAAAAACAAAAATCTTCGATGCTTGCAAAGGCTTGGAAAAGGAAGAGAGTTGGTCCTTCACATTCAATGAGAAGGGAACATGGAAATACCACGACCACCTGAACACAGGGTCTACAGGCACGATAGTTGTTGAATAAATTAGTGCAAAAATACTTTACTTTTTCTATTTATTTTAATTTTATTCCCACTAGCTTTGCCTTTGCAAATAGTTTTTGTAGATTACAAAACCAAGATTGCCAATAAGCAAGGAAATTAACAAGTAATATTTTACACTAAGTAAAAGCAAACCAAATGTTAAGGCGCCAACCAAAACACCAAAAACCACCTGTTCCTTGAGAAGATAAGGCGAAGTCTTGGGTTCAGAGACCATGATGAATGCGAAGAAAAACGGCAGTGTATATAGGAAGTCTATGGCACCGCCAGCGGAAAGTGTTAATGGGGCATAAGTTGTGGCAGCAAACAATACACCAGTGACCAACAAAAAAGGTAGCGAGACGCCTAATTTGAGCGCTTTGTAGTTCGGTATAATCAGCAAAGGTGTAAGCAAGATTGAATAGCCACCCAGGTTAAAACTTATGCTAGACCACCACTCATCACCTGAAGAAAACAATAAAAGCGCTATAAGAAGGCCTAGTGTAGCTGGATTGAAGATGTGCTGTTTTTTTATCCTTATTACATATTTTGACCCAATGGCTATCACAGAGGCAACCAATATTACCCAAACAGGCGCTTGAAACTGTGCAACAGACCCTATAATAAGTCCGGTTATAAAGGCTGAAGCCGAAAACCTAAAACTCTTTTTCAAAACCTTTTTTATTGCCAAATCCAAAACAGAACAAACAACAACAGCTACTATAAGATTTAGTGGAATTGCTTGCTTGATATAACTGCCTATTGCAGCAAGGACTACCAGCAATACAATTACCCAACCATACATCGAATTCAAAAAATGTATCAACTTCATAAACCCGTACTCTATATTATATCATTACT
>DATDTO010000148.1:0-9621 GCA_035290825.1 archaeon | reverse complement strand
GCCACCGAATGCGGCTACTGGTGAAATATTTACTGCGATGCCGGATTGATTTGTCCATTCTAAAACGGTTCCATTTGGTGTAATATTCAATCCTCCCTGATCATTAGGATTAGAGTAGACATTTGAGACATTTATAATGCTGCTTGCAGACACGTTAATGAAGAAGTTATCTAATGTTGTAAGGTTGCTCGAGTTAACATTTAAACCAAGAACGCCGCCGCCAGTGGCATTGGCCATAATTACATTTGAAATTGATATGAATCCATACACAGCTGGTGCAACTAGAACAGTTAGGACAACCCCTAGAACAATAATTGGCAATAGTTTTTGGCTACGCATGGAATGCTACCTCATTTAATTTTTTATTTATTAATTGGGGTTTCCTTGCTTATAAATCTTTGTTTACAACTTTAAACTCTTTCAAAGGATATTTCTTTATTTATAAGTAGTCATTGTGTATCTGTATTTTCCTGACCAGAGCCTTGTTTGTTTTCACCTTGCTCCGCTTGTGTGTTTGGCTGTGCTTCGGTTTTTTTCCCTGGTAGATGTGTCAGTATTATTTTGTTTTCCCTTCCTGATATTGGCTCTATGCCTATTATATTTCTCGATTTTAGCCTTCTTAGAACACGCGAGACCTTTGCTTTCGAGAAATTTGATTCCCTCACAATAACCTTCTGGCTCACAGCTCCCTGGTGGACAACAAGGATATCGTACACTGTTTTTTCATCTTTGTCTAAAACAGAGACTAACAACTCTTTGGATTTGGTTGTTGTGTGGCGCCTGAAGAATAGGAGGATAAACCCTATTATTATTACAACTATTATTAGTAGGAGCGCAAAGGTGTTGTAGAAGATTGAAAATTCGCCGCCGGTCATGAGGTAGGATATGGAGTATGTCAAGGTGTCACCTGGCTTGATGTTTTCTTTTTCCCAGTAAACCATTATATATTTGCCATCTGTCCTTACACTGGCATCGCTAGGGTAATATGAATTGTTTGTTGGTTGTTCTGAAAGCGTGCCCCTCTCAGGAAGCCTGACCAGAAAGGAGGTCTTGTTTACTGGCAAGCGGGAAAAATATGTTGAAGAATATTTTCTTTTTTCCTCTATCAAAGATATCTCCTCAGATGTTGTGAACTCCAGCGTCAGCGACTTCTTGTTTTGTGTCATTCCAACAAAATCGCAGTCTATTGAGTCTACCCTACCGATTGTAATAGCTCTACACGAGGCGTCGCCAAAGTTATTGATTGATGTAAGGTTTTTTATCCTAAAGCTTAGAGGATAGTTCAATTTTATCAGCGGCTCGTCGAAAACCATCTTGAGGCTGTAAGAAACAGAGTAGTCGCCTATTATGCTGGCTTCGACATCAAGCTTTTCGAGGCCGGTCGCATTTACAGTAGTCGGCAGGGCTACCAAAACAACAAGCAAAAAGCATATATAAATTAATTTCATATATATTCTTTATCTGTCTTCATTTAAAATTGCCGTGGTGTGTGTTTATGGGTGTCATAAAAATTTTGCCGGTTTTTATTGTTTTAGCTGTACTTGTTGTCTCTGGATGTGCCACACAACCTTCAAAACCCATTACCACAATTAAACAGGGTTTTGCGGAATATAAGTTTTTGAATGACTTGAGGGGCATCTTAAAGATAGAACCGGAGACAGTTGGCTTAGATGGACGCTTTGACTTGATATTCACAAATAAGAATAACATAACCCTTATTTTTGACGGTTCGAGCAGCATAGACAATGCATATTTCCGTGTCGTAGTGCTTAATTTTATGACTGGGTTGACAACATACCTTACAAGCAATAATATGCAATTGCCGCCAGTCAGCACATTTTACTACATTGGTGACGAAAATACCAAATGGTATACATCAGAAAACAACAGTGTACCAAGGCCTTTGTTGTCTTCGCCTGTTGTCTGGTTAAAGGGCCCGCATACAGGGGCAACAGAAAACAAGGTCCAGCTTTTGGACAATAAAATAGCATATTTGATGGGCACGAATTCAGCCAATCTGACAATGATGAGTGAGAGGCTGCTGCTTTCTGTGATGGGCATCAATTCAATAGAGGACATATCAAAGAAAGGATTTGAGGTAGTTGGTTGATTTATCAATGTTTATTTTTTGAAGGTCCACATTCTAGAAGATTAGCAACTAAAATGTTTACGGTTTCCTCCTTTGCTTAAGTTTTCCTTCAAGATTAGGCTATTATTAGGGGCTCCAAATGCTCCCTATCCGAATATCCAGAATATATTTTTCCTTCTATAACTAGAGATGGTATTTGTGTCACGTTGTATAGTTCCATCAAGGTTGCTATTGTCGGCTCTTCCAGATCAGAGTCCAGACTGTACGTCACCAACTTTTCCGGATATTTTCTATATAGATAATCTAAAACATAACCCTGCAATTCAGACTGCGATTTCTCTGGATCTTTTATATTTGTATAAAAATATAGTATTATAGTGGCGTTCAATCCACACTTCTCCTTTAACTCCTTTACCAGCAGCCATTGTCTTATGGAGATCAAGCTATATTCTGCTTTCAAGGCGAGTGTCTGTGGACTTGTTTTTCCAAGCGATTTTTCCAGCTCATCTACCCTAGCACCCAATCTGGCTCTGTCTTTTGTTATTTTAAAGACGTCGATGGTGCAAATATTTCCGGATATAAGATCCTGTTGTATTGAGAGGCTAAGAGATTGCAATTTCAAGAACGCTGCGGTGTTTGTATAAGAGCTGAGGTTTGTCTCTGTTAACACTTTTCCAATGAGTATTCCCGCAACAAAAACAAAGGCGACAACGATTATTATTGAGATGTATTTTGCGGTGTTTATACTGCTCATACAGAAGATTTTGATTAAGTCGGTTTAAATACCTGCTCGGGGCTTGTTTAAGTTGGTTTTTGGCAACTTATCTTGTGATATTTTGTGTTTCAAGTTTACAGGACACATAATGAGTGTCTGTATACAAACACAACACCCAAAAACGAAATTCAGGACTGATGACTCAAGACATTGTGTGTCACCAGCCACGTTTTGCACGTCTTAGATGTTGGAAAAGGGCGATGATCAAAAGGGCGTTGGTGATTATTGGATAGGCCAACAGGAAGAATGCGTAGTCCCTCACCTTTGTTATCCTCTTTCCTTTCATCCTAGCCCTCGCGATGCAGATCACAACAACAGTGAGCAAGGCGGAGGCTATCATGAAGATTGTTTTATAATCATATATAAAATTGAAGTCGAAACTTTTCCTGAAGATATCAGAAAAGTCAAAGCCTATTGCATTGTAATAGACGATATTGGTCACAACACCTGTGTAAATCCCAGCTAGTATTAGGCCGATAAATATGTTGACAAGTATGATGTTTACATAAGCTATTGGCAAGGAGAACATGCCTAGGTCGCCTTGTTTTGAATTGAATATCATGTGTGAGTATTTTCGGGTATTGGCAAAGAAACCGCGGGACCATCTTATCCTTTGTTTTGCAAGGCCCTTTATGGTGTCTGGTGTTTCTGTATACACAATGCCTTTGTAGGAGTTTTTTACCTTGTAACCTTTGTTAAGATATCTTAAGGCTATTTCTATGTCTTCTGCTGGATTGTTCTCCTCGAAGCCTCCCAAGGATTTTAACTCACTGGTCCTGTAGACTGCGAAGGCTGGTGTTACATAATTTCCGTCTATGAAATGGAATACGCGCTTTGTGATCATGAATATCATGTATTCTATGTGCTGTACCCTCTGCAGGAGGTTTTTGGGCTTGGCTACCCTAACTGTTCCCATGACTGCGCCCACTGTTTTGTCCTCCAAATAGCCCACCATGTAGCTTATTGAGTTTTTGGTTAGGTAGGAGTCTGCGTCCATGAAACCAACAAGCTCTGTTGCTATTTGTTTAAGACCCACATTCAAAGTAGCTGCCTTGAAACCGCCATGTTTTTTCTTTATTACCTTGACTTGGTGGAACTGTTTGGCAATCTCAACTGTTTTGTCAATGGAACCGTCATCGACTACCAGTACCTTGAGCTTGTCTTTGGGATAGTTTTGGCTAAGGATTGATTTTATCGCTTTCTCTATGTGTTTTTCTTCATTGTATGCCGGGATTATTATGGAAATTGGGGGCTTCTTTCTTGGTTTTGGGTCGTTAAAGAAGGTTCTCCTGTTTGTGTAAAAGGTTAGAAGATAGAATATCGAGTAGAATAGGAAGAAGTAGATTATTATGTAATAGAAGATGTCAACTATGCCCAACATATAACATATTGGTTAGAAGGGCTAGTAAATTCTATTGTATTTTGTTTTTAAAAAAAGTTAAATTGAAGGGCGAAAAAAGAATCGCCCCCCATTAATAAATTATGTGATGATTTAGGATGCGGCTGGGCTTGCTGCCGGTGATGCGGCTGCTACAACAGCTACTGTTGCGTCAAATACGACTTTTGTGCCCTTTAGTTTGGCTTTGTTTGCTGTTGTATCGTATTGCTGCAAAACTGTTGCTGCAACTTGTGTGTGTGCTGCTTCCCATCCTGCCACTAGCAAAGCTGTCTTACCTTTTGCACTTTCGACTGATGCAAAGGTTGGAGCTTCGAATAGTTGTATTAGTGCTTGGTCTTTTGGTATGCCAGATGCTTCTCCGTATGCTGGGAATGTCTTTCCCAATAGGTCAGCTGCTAGTTTGTTGACTGCTGGACCACCAATGACAACTAGATTCTTGTTCTCTACATCTGCTTTGCTTAGCTGTGTATCAAGCTTTCCTGTCTTTTGTTTCAACGCTGATGGCACTGCGCTGCTTGCTGATACTGCTGAGATTGCTCCTGCTGAGCTAACTGTTACATCAGATGCGCCTGCCCATAGGTTTCCATATGATTCACTACCGTGGTATTCTATTGTTGCTGTGTCTTGACCCTGTGATTGGTCATATGTGATCTTGCTTCCTAATGCAGATAGCACATATGCATAGTATTTTTGTGAGTTTGTTTTGTCTGCCCAATAGTTGCTGTTACCCACGGCTGCATTGTCAGTTAAGAATGCGCCTGTTATGCCTGTAACTTGTGTTTGGTTACCACTTGATGTCCAACCAACTGTTACGTTGTATTGTCCACCACCTGTTAGTGTGCCGGTGTTTGTTTCCTCAGCGAATCTTATTGTGTATGTGCTTGGGTACACAGCGACAGTTGATAGGTTTAGACCACTCATTGTACCGGTTGTTATATTTCCAGCAGTTGAGTTATAAGGTAGAGACATCATTAGTCCTGACTTTGTGTAGAGCTCCAAGTATGTAACGTTTGCTCCTGCTGAGATTTCTTGGCTGTTACCTGCATACGATATATTGTATGGTGTTAACACAACGCTTCCTTTTGTTATTGTTGTGCCTGATTGGACCTTTCCAACCTCTGTTGTTGCTGCATCTGTTATTACATCAAAGGCAGTGTAGTTGACACTGTTTTCTTGTGTTGCCCTGGCTCTCATTAAGTAGGATTCGGCTGCAGTGGTTGTTTTGTATGTTGCAATGAAGTATTTGTCTGTGTCCGAATCGAAGTTTATAGTTGCTAGTGCTGATGTAGATGGATTCTGAACAAGATTAACGCTTGGGTTAACAGCTGTTACTAATCTAACAGCTCCGCCATTAGTCCCGTCTGTTCCTATGTTGTTAAAGTTGTTTCCGCCACCACTTAGCAAACCAAATGTTGCTGGACCAGCTGCGCTTTCGAATGTTACCTGGATTGTGTTTGACCCAGAGTTTGTTATTTTAAGCTCTTCTTTTGAAGGTGTTGTGAATGGCGCCATTACAAACTTAAGTCCGCCCAGACCTGGCAACGCTAGTGATGAACTTTCTGTTACAAAGACTTTTTTGTCTGTTGTCCATGCGAAGGTTATACTGTTCAATTGGTTTTTAGGACCTGTTTGAGGTGTCACTACTATTGCTGTTGTCAATCCATTGATATTTACACCGTTCAATTGTGATGTTCCTGTGTCTGATATTGTAAGCTTCTGTGCGCCAAGCATTATTTCTGCTGTCTGGACTCCGCCTTTGAAAGCTTGATATGAAATATCTTTTACGCCTAAAGTGGTTCCATCTTTCAATGTGTAAGTTGCGCCTTTTGCTAAGGTTGTTGTTGTTTCACCGTTTATCACGAATTTTGTGTTACTTGCGTCAATGAAAACTAGTTCAACATCGAACGTTTTGTCGTCTACTGCAGATGATGCTGATGTACTACCTGCTAATACAATTTGCTTTTTTTCGTTTAAGCCGACTGTTTCAGATGAGGCGCCGCCCATTAAGTCAAACTTTAGGTTTGTTGTTGTCCCATTGTATGCGTTTAGTATTGTCCATGTTTTGCCTAAAAGTGTTATTGTTGTGCCTTCGAAGTCTTCAAGTCTTCCTGATGTTGAGACATCGCTTACTGCTGCTGTGTTCATGGATACTGTATAGTTTAAGACTGGCTGATTGTTTTGTATTTTGAACCCTAGAGATGGTTGGCCTCCGTCATAATCACTGTCCTTGAAGTGTGTAAAGTTCATTATGCCTGTTCTTAGTGCGACTGATTGGGTAAATGTGTAGGATGTACCTTCCCTGTTTACATATGTGCCGTCTTTTAATGTATTTGCTAAATCGGTTTTTGTGATTGATGTTGCTCTGACTGTAGTTATTGGATCTCCTAGATTCAATTTGTCAGATGATGTTTCAACTTTTACTTTGTCACCACCCGAGATTGTTGATCCACCAGATGTTGTTGTTCCACCACCGGATGTTACGCTTGCTGATGTTCCAGACAAAGATGCTGCGATATCCACAGAACCTATCACATCTGCTGGTGATGCTGCTTCACCGGCTACTAGCAAAAAGTTTGGTGTTCCGTCTGCGCTTACGAATGGGTCAGGATATGATGTTAGATCTGCTGCGCCAAATGCGCCTATACCCATTGTAGCACCGGCCATGACTGCTGCTAGACCGCCTGCTAAAATTTGTTTTATATTCATATTTTTTAATTCCTCCAATTTTTGAACCGGTTGTTTAATCCATTTCTTAATTGCTGATTGAACTTCCGGCCGATGTACTTGAATATTCTATAGATTCGTTCAAGCACGGTTGATAACTAATTGTTTCACGGGGTATATATTCCTTATGTGAAACAATTTCAAGCCAATATACCATCCTATGAAACAATCGTTTTAGGCTTTTTAAAGCTTATAATAGTCTTTAAATTGTTTCTTGAAGTTTTTATAAACTCCAAATACTTTTATGTCTTCTTTTGTACCTCTTTCACATCTATTCCAATAAAATGGGTAAATTATCCACAAAACACGACCTATCAACTTGGATAGCAGCCAAAGGTATCTTCTCGACAAGACCACTATCATACTCGCCTTCTAGGACCCATTTTATCCAACAGTAACCATTATCTCCTTTTATGAAAGAGATGAACGTCTGATTGATTGTTGTTGGGAGAAAGCTCATGGGCATCATTATATTGGGTACATCGTACCAGTGTATTGTCCTGTTATCAGCTTCTATTACAGGCGATTTCTCGGTTGCATGTATGGAGTAATCATCGTCACAATATGCGCTTCCTTGTTGTGAACACCCAGCACCCGAGCTTGGTTTTTTTGGGTAGTTGTTATCATACCACCCTATACGGTTCCCATAATCGTGGAATGTCCTTGTACCTTTTACAAACTGCCCGCTGCTGCACCTGCTAAGGTTGCCATAGTATGACCCAACAAGTTCGACACCATAACCTAGTGCTATATTGCCCACACCACCTGTCTGGACCACCTGACCTAAAACAGGGACCGACCTCTCAATTGGTGAGACAACTGTTTTTATCTTCTCGAAGTCAAAGGTCACTTTTTTGTATTCATAGGCGGCGAAGCCCTCTGTTTTTAATACAAAGTCCTTGACGAGGCAATATTCCATTGAATCTAGAACACTGCTATTGACAGTAATCGAAGACGAGTGTTCCAGTCCATACTTGTTTTTCCCTAAAAAGCTTATTGTTAGGTTTTGTCCAGAATATGGGATTTTTACTGTTTCCTTTGTAGAAAGGTTGCCAGAAATCGACCACGAGCCTGAAGCTATTTTCCCAGAAACATCTTCTGTTCTTGCTTCCAAAAACAAAGTTTTATTCTCCATTGTCAGGTTATATTCTAAATCAAATTTTGGCGGGTTAGAAATGATCACTGTTTTTGTGCCGCTTGAATTGGCCGTTGATCCAAACAGTCTTAAAAAATATTCGCCATCTTCTATGCCATTGGTGTCGATGTTTATGGTTGTGGTGCCTCCTATATGCTGGTTTTTGTACAGTTGTTTCCACTGTGCATTGTCATTTGAATATTCTAAGACAAGTGTCTGGTTTACAGGATTGGAAATTTCAAGTGAAGAATTTTGCGTGATCACTGTTCCATTGGCCAATACTAAGGTTGGTTGCCCGAGCAAGCGGTTATTGGTGCAACCAGACAAAACAACCAAAAATGCTATTGCAGCTAACAATAAAATATAAAGGGGCCCCATAGCAGCTATTTATTATTTTACTATAATATTAAGTGGGTAGAGGAGTATATTGTGTTAAAACACAAACGCATTTAGAAAAGTATAACATTGTTATCCTTGCGTATATGGTCTTCGAGAACCTTTCCCCCGAGCTTAGAAAAGCAGTAAAAGAACGTTTTGACAGCCCAACGCCTATCCAACTACAGGCAATCCCAAAAATATCAAAGGGAAACAATGTCCTTATCTTGGCCTCCACAGGTAGCGGCAAGACTGAGACAGCTATGCTCCCTATCTTTGACAAGCTTCTCATAGAACAACACAATCCAATTTCCGCGCTCTACATCACCCCACTCAGGGCGTTGAACAGGAACCTTCTCGACAGGCTATTTTGGTGGGCATCTAAGCTTAATCTCGACATTTCTGTCAGGCACGGCGACACCACACAATATGAGCGATCAAAACAAGCTGCCAACCCACCAGACATCCTAATTTCCACACCAGAAACTTTGCAATCAATCCTTGTAGGTAAAGTAATGCGCGAGCACCTGAAAAACATAAGATATGTAATCGTCGATGAAATCCACGAACTTGTAGGCAGCAAAAGGGGTGTCCAGCTATCGATTGGTCTCGAGAGATTGAGAAACCTTATTGGAAAAGAGTTTCAAATCATTGGCCTTTCAGCCACCGTAGGCAGCAGAGGCGAGGTTTCAAAGTTTTTGACCGGTGGAAAACCAATTGAAATAATCGATGTTTCTGGAGGCAAAAAAATAAATGTTGTTGTTGAATCACCCACATACAAAAAGGAGTATGCAGAGATCACAGAAAACATGTCGCTGCCAAAGCCTGCTGCAGCCAGGGTTGGAAAAATTTGGGAGCTCGCAAAAAACAAGGAGTCAGTATTGATATTCACAAATACAAGGGAGTCTGCTGAAGTGCTTTCCTCTCGGCTGAAGATGTTGGACAATACAATCGAAGCTCATCACTCTTCACTGGCAAAAGATGTGCGCATAGAGGCGGAGAAAAAGTTTAAGGAAAAACAAATCAAACACCTTGTCTGCACATCGTCACTGGAACTTGGCATTGACATCGGCTCCATTGATTTTATTCTCCAGTTTTTGTCGCCGAGGCAGGTTTCAAAACTT
>DATDTO010000147.1:0-5807 GCA_035290825.1 archaeon | reverse complement strand
TTTCTAAACCTAAGCAAATCATAGAGAACACTAAAAACTTAGATCAGGAAAGATATTAATATCTTGTGGATAAGGATTTCTATGCGAAAGGGTTATGATAGATTTAGGCTTGCATTTAAGGATCTTGGCAGGGGCATGTATATGGATATTTTTTTCAATGTGGACCAGTCTTTCCCTCCCGCTGCAGGTGTGCAGTCTGATTATGGGCCGCTCCATGCCAAATATGCCAGCACCAAAAGAAGATGGCGTTTATCAGAAGACTCGCCAACCAAAGATCATATAAGGGCTATAAATAATACCATAGGGCTTGCACAGAGCTATGCTGATTTACTTGTGAAGTTTTCTCAGCAGGGGCCGTTCTTTGTGACTGATAAGGTCAAAGCTAAGATGGAGAGGTCCAGTCAAAAGCTCGGCGAAATTTATAGAACATGGCAAGCTAGTGGTATACCTGAAGAGACCGATGAGAGGTTGTGGGAGAAAATTGGAGAGTTGTTAAGCTATCAAGTGGATTATGTTCAAAGGTTAGCTTCTCAAGAAGGTGTTGTTACAGACAGGACAACTGATTTGACTCCGATGAGATGTGATGATTACAGTTTCTGGGATGATGTAAGTGAATTGGAGGGTTTGTTTAGAGATAGGTTACCAGTAGACAAGCTAACAAATAGCAACCTTGTGGCTATAGCTGTCGCCAGTTCTTTAAGGAGATCCAGGGAATCGCGCATATTAACCAGGAATATAGGTGTCACGGATTGTGTCAGGGCTGTTTATGAGGCGACATCTGACCACAGTGATGGTGTTCTGTCTGGAAGGGCGCGGGAATGTTTATCAAGAAAATTGACTGCTGTATCGGTCCACTTCATTGGTGATGATGGTCTTCTACAGAAAGGGGTTAGCACATTTGACATTGGGCAACGTGAGCGTGATAAAGAAGCGCCAAGAATACTTCCGAGTAAGGGTAATGGTGACCAGAATAAAATCGCTCAGACAAAACAGCCTCGAAGTTATCGCCCCTATGGTGGGCTACCGTGGATAGTTTAAAGCTATTAGAAAAATCAGTCCTATTTCTTCAATTCCGTGTACCCACATTTTCCACAATAAGAGCGGTTTTTGTGCTGGGAGATCGTTGTCCCAGGGCCACAGCGCGGGCAATTTCTTCCCTTTCTAGTCAAAGCTGTCCCACTAACAGAATATAATTTCCAGATGCTCGGTGTTGAATGTTTTTTGCCTTTTCTCTGCTTCTTCTCCCTTTTCCTTACCTTACGTCCTTTTTTGGATACAGCTGCTTCTTCACCCATAGGGAACCTACGGTTTCTTCATCTCCCATTATATAGGTGAAGAGATGTCTCTTGTTCTTCCTCATAGAAGAGACAAGACCTCTAACCCTCCCTTATATTTACTCACACAAGGGATGCGAGATTACCTTAATCACCTATTTCTAGTTCTTATACAATAGACTTTAAATATGTTATTAAAGAGTGTGGCTATGAAAATTTATGGCTTGCTAGCCTCTATAATTATAGTTGTGGTTTTACTATTGCTTTCTATCCCGTTACTAAAACCGAAATACGAGGGCAAGGTTGTGGGTTTTTTGACAGATAAAGGGACGGTAAACTTTGATGTGGAGGTTGCCGATACCCCCATCAAAAGGGCAGTTGGCCTGATGAATAGGACTTCCTTGTCTGACAAATCTGGCATGTTGTTTATTTTTGACCAAGAGGGCATCCAAGGCTTCTGGATGAAGAGCACGTTAATTCCTTTGGACATGATTTTTATTTCAACAGACCAAAAAATAGTAAATATACAGAGTCAGGCACAGCCATGCAAGGTTTTAGACTGCCAGACTTACAGCTCTATAAAACCTGCAAAATATGTTGTGGAGATTAATGGTGGGCTGGCTGATAAGTTGGGGATAGTAGAGGGGCAGAAAGTTAAATTATGAAAATCTGGATTGAAAGCCCATATAAAAATAATCTGGCGCAGGATCTGAAAAAGCTAGGTGTGAAAATAGATAGACATAAGCCTGATTTTGTGGTGACTTATGGTGGCGATGGGACAATTCTGAGAGCGGAACGCAGATATCCAGGGGTCCCAAAAATTCCGATTAGGAAAAGCCACAACTGCAATATGTGTGTGGATGACTTGGCAAATATAGAAACTATAATGGAGAGAATTTCTAAAAAACAATATAGGATAGAAAAGTTTGAAAAAGTTGACGCTGCTTTTGGACAGAAAGTTTTCGTTGGATTGAACGAGATTCAAATACACAACAAAGATCCGAGAAAGGCGCTGAGGTTTAACCTTCTGGTTGGCGGGAAAAAGTTCACCAACCTTATTGGTGATGGATTGGTTTTCTCAACAGCTTATGGGTCTACTGCATACTACAGGGCAATTGGAAACAAACCCTTCAAATCCGGGATTAAAATAGGCTTCAACAATGTGCACCCAAAACAGACGACAATAAACCTGACTGGCAAAGCAACAGTTGAAATAATCAGGGAGAAGGCCTTACTGATTGCTGACAATGATGGTATTATAGAATTAAAACCAGGTAATACAGTTGAAGTTAGTAAATCTAAACAACGAGCCGCGTTTGTGAGGATTTAGCATGAAGCACAGCATAAAGGTTACAATCTTGCTTGTTCTCTTTTACTTTTTAGCCCAGATAATTGGCCTTGGGTTTGTTTACAGCGACATAAGGGTCGCGACAGTGATCACTGAAACAGGCCAGAATATAACTGTTGTCTCCCATCCAGAGACAGCTTTGGGGCCGAGGCCAGATCTATACAATTTAGATGCGATTTTTATGGTGCTGATTGGCGTGCTTATCGGCACTGGTTTGGTTTTGATTATTGTAAAATTTAACAAGGTGAATATCTGGAGGGGATTCTTTTTCTTTGCCGTCTTCATGACAATCACGCTGTCTGTTGGCGTGTTCTTCAATTGGTACGTAGCCGCTGTTATAGGTTTTTTGTTGGCCTTCCTGAAAATGTGGAAGAGGAATGTTGTTATCCACAATCTCACAGAACTGCTGGCTTACTCAGGGATCGCGGTTTTGTTCGCCCCACTATTTGAGCCGCTGTGGATGGTTATTTTACTTCTTGTGATTTCTGTTTATGACATGTTTGCGGTCTGGCAGTCAAAGCACATGGTGAAGATGGCCGAATTCCAAATCGAATCGGATGTGTTCGCCGGATTGTCAATACCATATAGGACAGTCAGATCTAAATCGAATCACCCAAAACACAAAAACCAGAACTCAAAACAAGTCACTGGTCAAAACACTGCAATACTGGGCGGCGGTGATGTTGCGTTCCCTTTGATATTTGCAGCTGTGGTTATGGAGTCTTTTATTAAATCTGGAATTTTTGGCCCAGTGGCTTTGATCAAGGCTTTGCCAATACCAATAATCACAGCGATAGTGCTGCTGGTTCTGTTGGTTTTCGGAAAAAAAGGGAGGTATTATCCTGCAATGCCTTTCCTAACTGCAGGATGTTTGATTGGCTATTTTATATCAGTTTTTTTGTAGATAGAACTAACTGGCCACTATTTCATACCCACCTACAATAAACTCGCTTTCTCTGTCTGTAAACTTGTCATTTAAATCCCTGTCAAAAACATCCACTGTTCCCATCTCGTAATCAACAAACCTGAAAATAACCTCATAAAGTATTTTGTCCCCAGATTTGATATAGAAAACAGGTACAGGCCCTGTAGTTAGCGGGCCTTCTTTCAATTTATCCTTTAGTTCTATTTGCAAATTGTTTTTCAGGTAATATTTAATTGGGCCCGTATTCCTCGGCTCCCCAATCTTAAGTTGGTCAATTGTTGTTAATCCAGTATCAGATAAACAATTGTATTCTATATATTCAACTGGATATTTACTAATTAACTGCAATGTTCCAGAATATGGAGCAAGGCAATTGGTTGTCTCCCCCTTATTCAAATCCACTTTGTACTGGGTTCCATACTGGTCTTCCAAGGTGACTGATTTAGTTGTAAAACCACGCGATCTAAACCTATATGTTACACCTTGGGTAGTTGTTAAAATAAATTCATTTCCCACATCACCTAGATATCCCTGAGGTATGAGAAGATAAGCCAAGATGCCCCAAGACCCAGCAACATCTGGTGATCCATACTTCCTTACAAACAACCCATTGTATTCCAGATCGTCCCCCTCCAAAGTAAAGCTTGCCCCCAAGTCTCCCTGTGGGTTAAATTTGGCCACAACTGTTCCCTCAGTTGCTGAATCAGAAGGCTGTGGAGAGGAGGGTATTACATCGCCTGTTTTTGTTGGTTCCGGGCTAGCTGTGACCGATGAGCTTGGTAGGGTTGGTGGGACTGTGGCTGGCGGGCTTGCTGTTACAATAACATCCCCTTTCTCACATGGCGGTGGAAGTTTTGTCTTTGCGCAATAAGAAGTTATTTCAGCACCCACTCTGGTTTTAATATCTAGTTCTGATGTTGTGGTCCCGCTTTGATTACTAGCGCAACCAGAAATAAACAAGACTGAAATTATCAGGAGTATTGGGAGCAGTTTTTTCATAATTAACCTTTGTTTAAAGTTATATATAAGTTGGTCTCACTTGCTTTTCAGAATATTCTCCATTGTCTCGACAATTATTTGCGTGCCTCTGTCGATTTCTAAATTTACCAAATCGCCCTCTTTTTTGAAGCTGAAGGTTGTCAGTCTCAAGGTCTCTGGGATGAAGTAGACTGAAAACTCGCCGCGGTCTGCGAAGACATCAACAATCGTTAAGCTCACGCCGTCAAGGGCTGCAAACCCTTTTGGGAAAATATATTTCATCCATTTTTTGTCGCAGCAGAACGTGACTACGTGATTATTTTTTGGCCTGGCAACTTTTATTATTTTCGCAACTGTATCTACATGGCCTGACACATCATGACCACCAATCTCTTCCCCAACCTTTAGTGCACGTTCAATATTTACTTTCTTCCCGACATGAAGGTCTCCTATTGTTGTTTTTTGGAGCGTTTCTTTCATTGCATCAAAGGAAACTTTGCTCCCAACAGTTTTTGTGGTTGTGAGGCAGACCCCATCAACAGAGATGCTGGAGCCTTTCTTTAGGTTTTTAGTTAGGTTTTTTGGGAGGTCTATAGTAAAGCTTATCAGCCACGGCTCGCTTTTCACAGCCACAACTTTTCCAAGGCCTTGCACTATTCCTGAAAACATAAACTAACTCTTCCTGCTTACTTTTATACTTCCTGTCAAATTAGATGATACTGGACCGAGTGTTAAAGCTGCCCTTTGCACATCGCCAGCTTGCATTGTCGGGCCGCCTGATACTGTTGTTTTTCCAGAGCCTGCAGGCCCGTCAACATAACTGAAATCCGGCGGACTATACCTTTGTTGGTATGATATACCAAGAGATCCTGAAGCTAGAATTGTTATTTCGTATACAGAACTTGATGGGATGTCAATCGCATAAACTTTTTCTGTGCCAGAGGATAGTTGATAGTTCACTGTTGTACTCTGTTCTATTCCAAGGCCTGGAACAGTCTGCTGTATGCCTTTACTTATTTGTGTCAAGTATGCGCTTTTTTCGTGGTAAGGCGCCACGCAAATTTCTGTGGTTGCAGGTTTGTTATCTGTCGTGCCGCAGTTTTTGGAGTCAGAGCATGTTCTTGTGCGCTGGATACCGGAAGCAGGGCAGGAAGAGTCTGGCACTGACCAAGAACCACATGTCCAATTTTCATTGCAGCCTGCAGAAGCAGTTGGTGTAGCTGTTGCGTTTGGGGTTGTTGTTGCATTTGGTGTTTGGTTTGCTGCTGGTGTTGGTGAAGAT
>DATDTO010000146.1:0-2776 GCA_035290825.1 archaeon | reverse complement strand
CACGTTCGAGAACGCATACAGCCACACGGCCAGAAAAGCATAGACAACAGATTTGCTGAACATTGGTTTCACTCCTCCGAATTGTGAAGATGACTATTTTCAATTATACCACACTTTTTTAGGAATTACAAGGTCTAAAATTATGTGGGGAGCGAAAAAAGGGACTTGACCCTTTTTTATTAACTCTTTAACAACTTGGTCTAAGCTTCCGCATGCATCAACAACAACGGCGCCTTTCTGTTGTAAGTCATTTTCCCACCAATCTTTCCAAGTCATTATCCAATCCTGAACCTCAGACGTTCTTCCAAAGTCATTTTCTGTGCGTGTGGTCAGACGGTGCCGCATCGCCTCCGGGCTGACTTTCAGTAAAATTACCAGGTCAAAAAGTGGTAAAATTTCATCTATATTTGAAGCGCTTCCACAGTAGAAAACTAACTGGTTGGATTCGTCTGATATAATGGTCTGAAGTTTGTTTTTGTCACAAATCCAGTCCATTTCTGCCACCTTTTCTAAATTGCTATTGTCGTGGCCAACAACAGGCTCCCCGGTTTTCTGGTTAATCATTGTAAACAAACCCGGAAAGTCATCCATGTCATAAGCTTTGTAACCAAGTTCGTTTAGCTTTTTACTAATTGCCGATTTGCCAGCGCCGGAAACCCCTGTAACAAGAATTGATTTTTTCATTTCATCCATTTTCTCCACAAGAGCTTAACACACAATAACACGAAAACTATCTTACGTCAATCCTTGGCTCCCGAATTAAAACATTTGGAACACTAAACTGGGTTAAGGTTAAGGAAGATTTAGCAATTTTTGGTTACTTACAAAAAAGAAAGGCCGAGTTTCCTCGGTCTGTAGTTTTTACTTTTTGCAAACAAAAAAATGTGGTGAGCTTACCACTCCTGCCATTTCCCCCGACCACACAATTTCAAAGCCCACATCTCTTACCATATTTTCCACAGTAGAAACCAACGGTATATGTATATACTGGCTTTGATTGTATTTAAGGCCATTGTTTTCCCTCTTAAAAAACCTGTCGCCAAACTCTAGTTCTTGGGTCGGAAAACCAAACGGTTTTAATAAGTAGAACTTAAACCATTGCCACGCCCAAAAAAACAATCTTTTACTAAACCATATCATGGGGTGGACGGTGAATATGAATATACCGTTTGGCCTTAATACCCTATATACCTCTTCAAGCGCTTTGGCTCTTTTTATTTTTGTCGGTATTTGAGACCAGCCCTGATTAGAAAACAGAGCGTAGTCAAAGCAGTTATCACCAAGCTTCAGGTTGGTAGCATCGCCAACTTCATATTGGATGTCTTCTTTACCTCTAGCACTGACAATCTTTTTAGCATTTTCAATCATATTGGGGGTAATATCTACACCCAATACTTCGTAGCCCATATCGCGCAAAGCAAGTGTTGTTCTTCCGGTTCCACAACCAATATCCAACACTTTGCTAGGCAAACGGAAATATCTATCAATCAGTTCTTTCTCGCTTAACCAAAGACCTTCTTTTGTATGTTCGGTGTAAAATGCTTGTGTTACTTCTGAATTAAACTCGCGAACAATACGTTCTTGCAGTTTTTGGATTTCTTGTTCGTTTACCATTTTATTCTCCTTTATGACTTTTGTGCCGTCATTACTAGTCGTTTGGAGTTGAAACTAAAATCTGAACCATCAAATCCACCAAACAGTTCTCGTGGAGTGAACCCAGCAACTTTGAGAATGTGGGACAGGTCGGCAGGACAGTAGAGTTTAAGCTCAACGTGCCTTGTCTGCTCGGTTCCCACTTCAACATCTTGGTAAATATCTCTTGCCTTTTCAGTATTGGTCCAGAAATCCATTGCTCTTCTCTGAAAATATCTTTTCTTGCCATTAGATGTTTCGTCCCAGTTATTTTCCTTAAAGTTAACTGCCATCCAAAACAAACTCATCGTGTCAATCAGTATTCTCGCCTCTGGCTTGAGGGCTGAATACAGAGAAGTTAAAGCCAAAATGTCGCTATCTTCCCCAAAATAGCCAAGCCCAGCCGTAAAAAGATTTACAGCGTAGTCGGCTTGAATACCAGTGGGCGTATGCCTGAAATCAGCACATACCGTGTTTATTTCAACACCTTCTCGTTTGGCATATTCTCTGGCTCGTTCAAGATACTCTGCCGAAAAGTCCAGAACCGTAACCTGGAAACCCCTTTTTGCAAGTGGAATAGCGTGCCTGCCCCAGCCACCACACCAATCAATGATATGACTGTTAGGTTCTGGCTTGAGTAAATTCAATACGCCTTCTATTTCTTTTTCTGCATCTTTCTTTTCAAATGTTCGCATAGCAGTATAAACAGTGCCGTAGAAGTCTTCTTTTCCACCAAAAAATGAGTTGGTCCAATGGTCTGTTTTGTCCACCATTTTTTCTCCTTTTTGTTAAATAACAAAACTGCCTCAGCTTGATTGCTGAGGCAGTTTCTGTAACCCAATTAGTAAGATTTAGCTAAATAGAGATACACATATTGCCCCAGCAAAAACAGCCCTGCGAACAGCAGTATCAAGGCCGATATTCATTTGGGGTCTATATGTAAACATTGTCTTATAACTATAACATATCCGCATTCTTACGTCAATCCTTGGCTCCCCGGGTAGGGATCGAACCTACGACCTTCTCGTTAACAGCGAGCTGCTCTACCGCTGAGCTACCGGGGAATTTCTCTTTGCATCAAAAAAATGCAAAGGATAAAAATATTTAATTTTTATAAAACAAACTTACACTATTTCTAATATCC
>DATDTO010000145.1:0-2124 GCA_035290825.1 archaeon | reverse complement strand
ACCGCAAACAATAACACTATCGACTTCACAGCTACATATACAGACAACAGCACAGGAATTGTGATACCAAACCCATATTGTAAAATAGAGTTTAGTGATATAGACGGCGGCTTCAACATGACCTATACACCTGTGTCTGGCGGTGGCGGCCTGAACAAATATTCAAGGGCATTTACCGCCACGGCATCAGGAATTTACAGGGTGGTAACATGTTCCAAAACCGGGTTCACAACAGAAGTCGCAAACAAAACATTTTCAATACAGGTTGCTGGTGTAGACAACCCGCCAACAGATGTGAATGCAATATCACCTTTAGATGACAGAGTATACAATAACACAGGCGACGTTGAATTTATCTGCAGCGCAAAGGATGACCACTTCCTAAATTCAATCAAGCTAGTCACAGACATCCCCAATGCAGAAAAGTCCAATCTAGTTTCAGGCACATCTAACTCTACAACATGGACAGTAAGGGCCATCCCAAAAGGCACATACAAGTGGTCTTGTGAAGCTGAAGATGGTTCTGGAAAGAAAAAAGAAAGCGCAAAGAGAACTCTAATAATCAATTTCACATCAACCGGAGCTTCTAGCTGTACAGAAGATTGGGCATGTGCACCAGAAAGCTTCGACTCGATAGCCTGCCAGGCTGACGGCACAAAGAAAAGGGCCTGTGTTGACAAGAACAATTGCAACAATGCTGTTCCTGTTGTGCCAAAACCAGACACACAAAAGTGTATACCAGCAACCGGTGCGAGTTGCCAAGAAGACTGGGACTGTAGACCTGTCGGATCCTGCACGAACAATAAACAATCCCTTGCATGCACCGACAAAAACAACTGCTCAAACCCAACACCTGTTGTAGAAAAGCCAAAATCAAAGGCCTGCGGTGCTGCATCAGGAACATCTGGTGGTGATGGGCTCTTCTCCAATCCGATTGTTTTAGTCTTGATAATCGCAATACCAATGGTTTTAGTTTTGTTCTTGATCATCAGGAAAAAGAGGAGAGCAAGCGCCGATGAAAGTGGTGAAGAAGACCAGAATTCAGAAAAATATGGCGACGACTCCGAACTGCGCGGAGGTTACGAAGAAGGCGGGGAAGCCGGTGAAGGCGAATACCAAGGGGAGCCAGGCGATGAAAACCAGGATGACCAAGGTGGAAGTGAGGATGAAGAGGAGAGGTAGTTTTAATTTATCAAACTCTGTCGATTTCTAATTTGTAAGTAATTTAAGAATTAGTTGAATACCGAAAAGCAAATAAAATTGTAACTAGTAAAACTAAAGCTGTCTGTCAGTTAGGAAAAAAAGAAAGCCCTAACTTTTACCCAAACAAACCTGCTAGACCGGATGCTGCCTCTTCTGCTTTCTTTCCGTCGTCTTCCTTCTTTTCTTCTTTTTTAGGTTCTCCACCACCTGCTGCCGGTGCGGCTACTGCTGCTGTTACAACAGACTGTTTTATTGCCTCGTCTATGTTAACGTCTTTTAGGCTTGAAACAAGTGCCTTTACCCTTGCCTCATCTGTTTGTGTCCCTGCTGCGTCCAACACTTTTTTTAGTCCGCCTTCGTCCACTGCTTTTCCAGCGCTGTGTAGGAGAAGAGCTGCGTATACTTCTTGCATAGTTTACCCCTCCGTTTTTATTTTGGATTGTAAAGTCTGCATCTCTGCGTTTGCCTTCTGCAGCAAATACTTGATGCTTTCCTCGTTCACTATCTTCCCATTTACGGCCAAGTTCAATGCGTTCTTGTAAGCCTTTGAAATGAAGAACTTTACATTTTCCTTTACCACAAAGTCTATACCTACTGATAGATTTAAAGCATTTAAGTACGCTGATTTTAGGTCGTCAACATATTTCTCCCTTGGTATAAACAATATGTCCTTCTTGTAAATCGTCCCGTTGTCCAAAACAGCTAACAAGTCCAAACCAATCTCCATCGGCTCTATACCCAACTTTGCCAATGCGCCAGCGACCTCTTTGCTGATTGTTTGGCCAGCCTTGACAACAACCGTGTCTTTTTTAACAGCTATTTTTGCGCCTTCAACAGATGCTGGTATACCTGCCTTCTGAAGATCCCCTATGGCAGGGCCTGCTGGCAAGCTTGTTGGTCCAGCTGGAATCAAAATATCTG
>DATDTO010000144.1:0-3430 GCA_035290825.1 archaeon | reverse complement strand
AGAGCTTTCTTCTGGCGATTCTATATCTATAAAAATAAACCCAGATAAAGATTCTGTTCTAAACATCTGCGATTTTGATTTAGGCTGCAGCAAAAAATATGGGTCTTTAAATTATAACAACTCCAATCAATCAAATATAATTACACTATCCAACCTAGAATTACCAACAAAAAACTTTCTGCTCACAAGCACAAAAGAGATAAAAATAGACCAGATAAAATCAAGCAAAGGCGACCTTGAGAGGTCAATAGTTGACCCTAAAGACAGGACATCTAAAATAAACTCTCAAGATAGCGATACGCAAAACATAGAAGATGACAAACTGGTGTACATAATTTTCGACACCAAGATAAAATCAGGATCAGAAATAAAACTCTATATAGCAGACGGCGAAGATTCAAAAATAACAGCTTGCAGCTTCCCTTCCTGCTCCACTGTCTACGGTTCAGTGAACTATGAAAAAAACCAGAAAGGCTTTTACAACATAACCATTAATACAGATCCTCCAACAAACAAAATTGTTCTAAAGTCCGAAAAAGCTGTCGATCTAGACTATCTAAACGTATCACTAACAGAAAAATGGACAGAAACAACCTACAATACTGTATATCCATCTGTTGCCTCTTTAGAAACCAAAGAAATTTCTGTTCCAAACCTGGCTTTCTGGGAATCCTTAAAATACAGCAAAAAAGAAAACAACCAGACAATCAAAACTTTTTATTCAACCAATGCTTCTTGGAAAGAAATTCCAGAGAGTGGTAACCTATCCTCAATTGATATAGAGACTAAAAAAATAAAATTCAGAATAAACTTTTCAACAGATACAAAGTCCACGTCAGAGTTAAGCAACCTCTCCCTTGATTACATTGTTAATCTCCCATCCTATTCCCAGCAGTCTGTAATACAAGAAGCATCCACGAAAGGCTCTATTGTGAATATAACCTTGAACGCCACAAATCCTGAGTTAATAAAATCTATTTATGCAGATGTCTTAGACAGCACAGGAAAATCCATCAACAAAATAAAACTAAACTACTCAGCTGATCAAAAAATATTTTCGGGCCAATTGAACACAACCAATTTCAAAGAAGGTGTATATATGATAACACTTTCAATAGACAGCGATTATACAGAGCTAAAATCTGCCAAGGACATGATAGCCATTATGTCAGATGTAAAGGGCTCCTTTTCTTCCCAACCACAAGCCTCAGGCGACATTTTCCGTATAGACGCGAGGGAAAAATCAGGCACAGAAATAGAATTAAAAGCGCAACAAGTCAATACAATAATAAATATAATTCAATATTCTAAAAACATCAAAGATGCCTACCCACAAGAAAAAGAAATAGGGAAGTATGTGGAGATTGTGCCCCAAGAAAATATAACAGGCCTGGAATCTGCAAAAATAAAACTATACTATAATAGTACAGACCTTTCTTCTTCCGGCGTGGATGAAAACACGCTTTCTATCCAATACTATAATGAGGCTTCTGGTGTGTGGGAAAAATTAAATTCGACTGTAAACACTACAGGGATGTACGTTGAAACAACGACAACCCATTTCAGCACATATGGTTTATTTGGAACTCAAACACAATCAACAACTGCACAAACAGCAGGTACACAAGGCTCATCAGGCTCCTACCAACAGCAGACACCTATAGAAAATAAAAACCCATCATCTATAGCTTCAACCCAAATATCTCCTGAAGAGACAAAAAACACCAAAACGGAATCAAGACAAAGCACAAATAAAACAACAGATGAGTGCACATCATCAATAGAAATTCAAATACCAGCAGAGCTAAGCAACCAAGAAAAACAAATTAACGGAAAAATCATAAACACAGGGAATTGTGATATAGAACAGCTCGATCTAGGGGTTACAGACGGCATAAAAACCTTTGTGTTGATAGAGCCAACGATGTTGGGAATACCCAAAAACTCTGAAAAAGATTTTGTCCTGAAATCCCTTGATGAAAAAACAGTAATGTTTTTAAACCCCATACAGGGTCTTGCTATAGCGCCTAACAAATTATCAAGTGAAACACTAAATGGCCAGATTATTATAAAATCCACAAGTTTAGGGTTGGCAACAAAAACAATTGATGTATCGATCGAAGTTCCTGTAAAAGTACCAAAAGAAAATGTCTACACACTACTAATACCAATTTTAGTTTTAATTGCCGGCCTAATTTTATTTTTTGTAAGGAGAAAATGATTTACTAAACTTTCTGCACATTAGGGAACCTGCAGAGCAATCTGTGCCGGTTCCTCTAACCCTCCACTAAACCTTCTGTACGTAACCAGGGTTCGGCTCGAAAAGCAACCCCTCCCTTCTCAACTTCTCAATAACCTCTTCTGCATTGCTCACGCCCTGCTTCTTGGCCCGCTCAATTATTTCCTGGACAAGTATTTCCTTTTTCTTCTCTGAGAGTTCGCCAACAATGTCCAAAACAACCCTGATGTGCGACCTTTCTGAAGCTGGTGTCGACCCGTCTGACCTGTCAATGTCTATCTTCCCTGTATCCGGATCCATGCCCAACTGCCTCAAAGAAAATGTCATCAGCCTTATTGCGCGCTCCGCATCCTCCTTCCTGACAATATCTGATAATTGTATTTTTGCAGACGCCTCTGATAACCTGATTAGCGCCTCGAACTGTCTAAGCGTAATGGGTATAGGCCCACCGCCCTCCGCCTTTTTTCTCTGGTCAACATAAAACTTCTTCAACATCTTTCCCGCTTCCTTTGTCAGAAAAGGTTTGGAATGCTCCTTTGTGTAAGAGATATATTTTCTAATGAATGGAGTGTCCAATTTTGGCCTTGCTTCTTCATAATCATCATCCCTCGACCTCAAAAGATGCTCCGTAACCTTCTTATCATATCCTTCGTCTGGTATATCCTTCAAAATAAATTTCAAATCAAACCTTGTGAGCAACGTGTCAGGTATAGTTATCTGTTTTGCAATTGGTAAGTAAGGATCAAACCTTGAAAACTTTGGGTTACCGCCAGCTAACACAGAGGTCTCGGCAGGCAGTGTTGCGATAATAGAAGCCTTGGCTATAGATACAGAACCCTGTTCCAGGGCCTCGTGCATTGCAACTTGGTCGCCCTGCTCCATTTTTTCAAACTCATCGACTGCCAGCAAACCTTTATGCGCAAGCACCATAGCCCCTGCTTCCAGAACCCAGCCACCCATGAACTGCTCATCCTTGGAAACAGTTGCAGTAAGACCAGCTGTTGTCGTACCCTTACCAGAAACATATTTCCCCCTTGGAACAATCTGTGGGACCAATTTTAGCAGCTGGGATTTACCAGAGCTTGGGTCGCCAACTAACAGGATATGTATATTCCCCCTAACCTTACTGCCGTCCTTTGTAAACCGCTGCACACCGCCAAAAAGCTGCAACACCACGGACTCCTTGATCTC